>JAFSIB010000002.1 GCA_017440005.1 Clostridia bacterium | reverse complement strand
TACGGACAGACAGAAGCATCACCCGGTTGTACCATGAGCAGTTATTACGATTCGCTGGAAGTGCGTACCGAAACGGTCGGTAGCGCCTTTGCTCACGTGGAATGTAAGATCGTGGATCCCGAAACGGGTGAGGATTGCCCCGACGGTGTCAACGGCGAGTTTGTGGCACGCGGTTATAATATCATGAAAGGATATTATAAAATGCCCAAAGCAACTGCCGGCGCGATTGATGCGGACGGTTGGTTGCACACGGGTGACCTTGCTTGCCGTACTCCGGATGGCAACTACCGCATCACCGGCCGTTTGAAAGATATGATCATTCGTGGCGGTGAGAACATTTATCCCAAAGAGATCGAAGAGTTTATCTACACCAGCCCGAAAGTCAGTGACGTACAGGTCATTGGTGTGCCGGATGAAAAATACGGTGAAGAGATCATGGCTTGTATTATCCTGAAAGACGGTGAAACCATGACCGAGCAGGAGATGAAAGATTACATCGCAGCTCACATGGCACGTCACAAAGTACCGCGGTACATTGAGTTCGTGGATAGTTTCCCGATGAATGCCGCCGGCAAGATTCTCAAATACAAAATGCGCGAAGAAGCCGAGCGCAAGATCAAAGCCATGCAAGGCAAATGAGGCAAACAAAAAGAGCGATACAACCGTATCGCTCTTTTTTATATTATCGCTTAAACTTGGTGATGCAACCGCTGAAATCCGCCACGATCATATCGTTTTCTGAAAGCAAAGGGGATACCAGAGAGGGAGCACCGATGCAAACCGTGTTGATAACGGCACCCGTTTTAATATCGTATTGCCACACATAACCGTCGGAAGCGGTAAACAGTAAGACGTTGCCTTTGAGAATCGGTGTGCTTTCCACGGTTTGGATATCACCGTATTGATACGGCGACGTAAACACGGCGGCGGTTTTGGCGGGGAAGAAGCGCTTGATATTCAACGTATCCGCATCCACCGCGATGACACCGTGGGTGGCGGTCGGATAATATACGGTATTGCCGCTTTGTATCGGTGCACCGCAGACGCCGAACCGAACGGACTTGTCCGTGACATGTTGCAGGACTTTACCGGTAACGGGATCCAAAGAACCGATTCCCGATTCTCCTGCGGCGAAGATGCGCGTTTCGGTTACCAGCGGTGTTTCGCTGCGGAACCAGACCGGCAGGTCTTTGGTTTCCCAATTCATCGTTCCGTCTGCAATATCCAACGCAATCAAGCCATACCAGTGGGCACTGAGCAACACTTGCCTGCGATACGGATCATACACAAACCGCGAGGGAGCGGTTGCGGAATAGGAGGGTTTATACTCCCATACAAGTTGACCGGTATGTCGGTTTAACGCAACAACGTGTTGTTGCTTACCGGCAATGAGTAAATCTTCAACCACCAACGTGTTACTCATCGCGTAGTTTTTATCCGGCAGTAAGGGGAGTGCGTATTGCCAGATTTCATCACCGTTTTCGGCATTCAGGCAGAAGATACGACCTTTGCAGTCTTCGGCATACAGTAAACCGTCAGCGGTGGAAAACTCGTTGCGGAATCCGGCATCGCTGTCTTTTTGCCACAGAATGGCGCCGGTATGGCGGTCAAGGCAGTACAGACCGCATTGCTTGGGATATCCGTCGTCAAAGGTTCCCACAACCACAGTATCGCCGATCGGCAGCGGCGTGCAATATCCCACACGTCCCAAAAGTTTAGTTTGCCAGATATGCGTGTCGCACGGCGGCAACGGATATGTGTTATACAACATTTCAGAGGAAAGTGTGTGACCGGTAAGAGAAATCTTACGAACACCCGCTTCCGCCGAATCAATGCCGCCGCTGTCCGGACGCGACGAGCAAATGTTGCAAACGCCGCTGTACTCTAACAGATAATTGGAATGATAATGCCCGAATACCCAAGCAAGCAACCCGTTTTGTTTGAGGTCGATTATCCTATCGCCAACGGTTTGTACCGAGGTGGTTTCATCAGACGCGTGATCGTGATCCAAAATAATGATCTTCTTGGAAGGGTCCATGAGCGCAAGATCGCGCTCTAACCAGATCCATTCATCTTCCAACGCGTAACCGGAAGGAACATCGCCCCAACCGAGTGAGAGTGCCACAAAGTGAATATCGCCGCAATCAAAGGAATACCAGGTAGGACCGTAAACACTTTCATACAGCTTTTCACCGTATCCGTCACCGTATACGTCATGATTGCCGATGGTATACCGCACAGGGCAGTGCAACACTTCGGAATTGAGCAACAACGCATGACGCGGAATTTCATCACGGGCAATGTCACCGGTATGAATGAAAAATGCGGGTTTCTCACGGCGAACCGTATCAATGACAAAATCCGTCCAATCCACCACGCGGCGATTGATGATCTCCGTATCCGACATGTGCAAAAAGCAAAAATCGGAACCGATATCCATCTTATCAATCACAAAGCGGTATTCGCTGCGCCCGTCAATGGGGAAGAACCAGTCGTTGTGTCCATACGTCAAGACATTGACGTTCAGAATGTGCGCCCCGTCCCATGCTTCCATGGAAAAGGCACCGTTTTCATCCGTCAGTACAATATGACGTCCGTCGCTGACCGGAATTCCCATAAGCGGCTGCCCGTCCACTTTGCTGACAACCGTTCCTTGTAATATCATGGAAAACCACCTCCAACTCTATTTGTGATTATAACAAGTCCGGCATGGAATAGTCAACCACACGGAAGGCGTTGAAACTTAACAATTTTTACGAAATGCGTCGCATACGCAGAGAAAATATTGAATGTGACACTTTTGTGTGTTACAATACAAGCGATCGTTTCTGGGGAGATGAGGACGTGTATAAACAGAATTTGCATACACACACCTGTTATTGTGACGGCAAAAACACACCGGAAGAGGTTATCCGCGCCGCACGGGAGCAAGGTTTTGATTCGATCGGCTTTTCGGGGCATTCTTTTACGGCGTACGCACAACAGTTTTGCATGCAACCCGATCAAACGATTGCGTATAAGGAACATATCCGCCGCCTGCAAGCGGAACTTTCAGAAGAATTCCCGATTTTTTGCGGACTGGAATTTGATATGTATTCCGATACACCGCTTGAGGGCTACGATTACGTGATCGGTTCGGTACATTATCTTAAAAAAGACGGACAGATCTGGGGATTTGACCGCTCACAGCAAGAGGTTGCCGATATGATCGATCAAGCTTTCGGCGGCGACGGTATGGCGTTTGCCAAATGCTATTACGAAACATTGGCGCAATTGCCGGAATACGGTACGTTTGATATTCTCGGGCATCCCGATATTCTTTGTAAACACAGCGAGAATGTTGCGTTCTTTGATGAGGAAAGTAAAACGTACCGTCATGCCGTCAGTGAAGCGCTGGAGGCATTACGCGGTAAAATTCCGTTGTTTGAAGTGAATACCGGCGCGATTCCGCGAGGGTATCGTACGACTCCTTATCCGTCACCGTACTTGTTGGATGAATTCAAACGGTTGGGATTCGGTGCGGTCGTGACATCGGACTGTCACGATTGCCGTTATTTGGATCACAGTTTTACGCAGGCGTATGCGCTTTTGAAAGAACACGGATTCCGTGAAATCTATTCGTTGACGAAAAATGGGTTTGTTGCACAACCGTTGGAGTGAACACTATGAACTATGTGGCATTGTTTATGTTGATCTTTGCCGTCTTGGGTGCGGTTGATCGCATGCTGGGGAACCGCTTTGGTTTGGGCGTGGAGTTTGAACGCGGTTTTATCTTGCTCGGTACCATGGCGTTATCCATGATCGGTATGATCGTTTTATCGCCGGTCTTGGCGGAGTGGCTGAAACCGGTTTTTTCGTTCTTTTCCGAAACCTTACACATGGAACCGTCCATCATACCGGCAACCTTGTTTGCCAATGATATGGGCGGTGCACCGCTTGCCATGCAAGTGGCGGTGGATGAAAAACTGGGTTCATACAACGCCCTCGTTGTGTCGTCCATGATGGGGGCGACGATCTCGTTTACCATTCCGTTTTCACTTGGTGTGGTAAAAGAACAAAAGCATGCGGATATGTTTCTGGGGTTCCTGTACGGCATTGTGACCATCCCCGTAGGTTGTCTGGTATCCGGACTGGTGATGAGGTTACCGATCTTGCCCTTGCTGTGGAATCTGTTGCCGCTCTTGCTCTTTTCGGCGCTAATTGCTGTAGGGTTGTGGTGTAAACCGTCCTTGTGCGTAAAAATCTTTGAGGTACTGGGTCACTTGATTATGGTGCTGATAACATTTGGCTTGATTCTTGGTGTTATCCGCTTTATTACGGGTTTTGAATTGATTAAAGGACTGGATACGTTGGAAAACGGAGCGGCCATTTGTCTGAATGCCAGCGCAGTGTTGTGCGGCGCATTCCCGTTCATGTTTGTGCTTTCTAAGGTGTTGCGCAAGCCGCTTGCGTATATCGGCGCAAAACTGAATATTGATTCCACGGCGGCGCTGGGGTTATTATCCACGCTCGCCACCAACGCCACGTCGCTGGAAATGATCAACCGTATGGATCGAAAAGGGGCGATTTTAAACGCGGCGTTTGCCGTTTCGGCTGCCTTTACGTTCGGTGGACATTTGGCTTTTACGTTGGCGTTTGACGGGACACTGTTGTTACCGGTGATCGTCGGTAAATTGGTTGCAGGTGCGTGTGCTTTGCTTTTGGCAATCCTCATGTGCCGCCGCGAGGAAAAGGCACTCGAGAAGGAGTGTGAGGGATGAAAGAACAACTGAATTGTGCGATGGACATTGGCGAACAACTGTTGTTGTGCGGCGCGGAAGTTCACCGCGTGGAAGACAGTGTTCGGCGCATTTGTTCGGCATTCGGTGCCACGCACACCGATGTGTTTATCATTACTTCCAGTATGGTGGTAACGGTTCGTTTTGACGATGGCGAGTCCTTAACACAAACGCGTCGGTTAACAAACGGCGGCACGGATTTTGAAAAAGTACATCAGCTGAATGCACTGTCACGCAGGATCTGTGCGGGCGGTTTATCGGTGGAAGAAACGCAGGCGGAACTTCAGCGTATTATGCAAATCAAAACCTATCCGTTTTGGTTGGAGTGCGTCAGTTATGCGTTGATTGCCGGCGCCTTCACGTTGTTCTTTGGCGGGGGTTGGATCGAAGCGGCAATCTCGCTGTGTATTGGTGCGGTCGTTCGCCTGGTCATACTGGCATCGGATAGAACGGTTGCCAACAAAATGTTTGCCAAGTTTATTGCGTCCTTTGCGTCAACGGCGTTATCGTTCCTTGCCTTGCATTTGGGGTTGGTTGCAACGGTGGATAACCTGATTATCGGTAACATCATGACACTCGTCCCCGGTATCGGTCTTACCAATGCCTTGCGCGATCTGTTTACCGGTGACAGTATTGCCGGCTTGTTGCGTTCAATCGAAGCGGTACTGATTGCGTTGGCGATTGCCGCCGGATACTTCCTGTTTGTTTTTGTGGGAGGTGTTGTCGGATGAGTATGCAAGAATGGTTGCAGATCATAGCCGCTTGTATCGGCTCTTTGGGATTTGCGTTTTTATTCAACGTGCGCGGGTTGCGCTTGATCGTAACGGCGATTGGCGGGTTGCTGTCCTGGTTGATCTTTTTGCTCTCGCATCGGTATCTTTCCAGTGAGCCGGTTTGTTACTTTTTGTCGGCAACGATCGTTACGTTATATGCTGAATGGATGGCACGGTTGATCAAAACTCCCACTACCACGTTTATTACGGCATCTTTGGTGCCGTTGGTACCCGGCGGTTCTTTGTATTACACCATGGCGTATGCGTTCCAAAGCGATGCACAACGGTTTGCTGAAAAAGCGGTGTATACCTTACAACTGGCGGCAGCTTTGGCGATCGGCATCATTGCGGCAACAGCGTTCACACAGTTGATTTTTCGGTTTACCAAAAGGAGAAGATAATATGACGGATAAAAAGAAAGAATTGATGCGCGCCGTAAAATTCACGCTTTTTTCCATCAGTGCAGGCATTATCCAAACTGTTTCCTTTACCGTGTTGTATGAACTGGCTTCGGTGGAATACTGGGTATCGTATCTGGTATCCTTGGTATTATCGGTCTTGTGGAATTTTACCCTTAACCGCAACATCACCTTTAAGTCTGCCGCCAATATACCGATTGCCATGTTAAAGGTTGCGGCGTTTTACGTTGTGTTTACACCGCTTTCCACGTGGGGAGGGGCGGCGTTGGAACAGATGGGTTGGAACGGCTTTTTGGTGTTTGTGATCACCATGTTGCTGAATTTCGTGTTGGAATTTCTTTATGATCGGTTTTTTGTATTCGGTTCATCGCTGGATACACGAAACACAAAATAAAAAAGAGCGGCTCAGCGTACTGCTGAACCGCTCTTTTTTTGCTTAAAACAAGGATTTGATCCAACCCCATAACGTGAAGTTGTCGGCAAATTGGAAGGTGAAAATACCAACAACAAAAAGCAACGCGATAACGACGGGCAAAACGTAAGTGAAATACAAGCGCAGCCGCGGACTCAGTTTCAGTCCTTTACCGGCATTGGCTTCCGAAAGGAAGTTGTCAAAGCCCCAGCCTTTCTTGGAAACGCAGAACAGAACGAACAAGAAAGAGCCGATGGGGAGCAGGCAGTTGCTCACAAGGAAATCTTCCAGATCCAAAACGGAAGAACCGCTTGCAAACGGGACGAAATCTGCCCACAGGTTAAAGCCGAGTGCACACGGAACCGAGAGAATCAACACACCGACGCCGCAGATAATGCAGGCTTTCACACGGCTCCAGTTGGTAAGTTCACGAATACACGCCAAGATGTTTTCAAACACCGCAATGATGGTGGAGAAAGCCGCAAAGCACATAAACAAGAAGAACAACGAGCCCCACAGTCTGCCGCCCGCCATGCTGTTAAAGACTTTCGCCATGGCAACAAACAATAAACTGGGACCGGCGCCCGGTTCCACGTCAAACGTAAAGCAAGCGGGGAAGATGATCAGACCGGCAACGATCGCCACAAAGGTGTCCAACACCAAAATGTTGATGGATTCGCCCAGCAAAGAACGTTCTTTGCCGATATAACTGCCGAAGATCGCCATGGATCCCACACCAAGACTGAGCGTGAAGAATGCCTGGTTCATGGCTCCCACGATCACAGAACCGTTGATTTTGCTCAGGTCTGGTTTCAGGTAGAACGAAAGACCTTCCGCGGCACCGTCCAATGTGAAACTGTGGATCGCCAGAATGACCATCAACAGAAGCAACGCGACCATCATG
>JAFSIB010000039.1 GCA_017440005.1 Clostridia bacterium | reverse complement strand
CGTCCGGTACTGCTTGCGCAACCGCATTTTCAGTTGTCGAATATCTTCTACCGGCATTGCATTGCGTCCCCTATCTCTTGCGCTTTTTCGGGTGAAATCAACCGTGCGACAATCGCCAATGCAAACGGTATCGATACGCCGGCACCTTTGGCAGTTACCACACCGTCATCTGTAACAACCGATTCATCACAACAAACTGCACCGCGCAAAGCGCTCTCATAACCGGGATAACACGTGGCACGCTTACCCACAAGCAAGCCCAGTTCTCCCAACACAGACGGTGCTGCACAAATAGCAGCAACCAAAATTCCGCTATCTGCTGCACGGCAAACGTAATCGGTTACGATCGACGATTGTGCCAAATTATTAGTTCCGGGTAATCCGCCCGGCAACACCACCGCCTGAACCTCTTGCAGCGGCGGTAAATCACTCTCACCCAAATCGGTTTTCACCGTGATCCCGTGAGAACCGGTCACAAAATCGCCGCCGACACCCACCGTGCATACGGAAAGACCGGCACGGCGCAATACGTCCACCGTTGCCAATGCTTCAATTTCTTCAAAACCGTTTGCTAAAAATAAAACGACCATTCGTTTCACCTCATCCAAAAGAAAATCCCATATACACAGTGCGGTCGGTCGGCACGGTATCCGTCAGCGGAAGAATCATACCAAAGCAATCTCCCATCTGCCCCTCTGCGGAAGCCGTATAGGTTGAGCACTCAAAATACGCCGCCAACTGTCCGCACGTTTCATGGGAAAGTGCCGTTCCAAGCCGTTCGGCAACATACAAATCCGAACCGTTTTTGCGACAAAGCGCATAGCCATCTGCTTGCACCCGCACCGCCTCAAAAGCGGAAATCTCCGCCTTGAGAAAACGATCATCCCAACAGATGTGAACGGGCGGTAACAAGGGTTGACGAACCGTTTTATAAACATCGTGCGTCACCTTTTTTATTTCTGCACAGTTTGGTGTTGCCGCGCCTTTCAATGTATGGCGATAGCTGATCGGCACATACCCAAACCGTTGATAAAACCGAACCAAAGAAGGTTCCTGCGGCGACAGAAAGCTCGCCGCGATCCCCTTTTCCTTTTGCAAGCGCAATACCTCGTTCAGCAACACCGAAAACGTTCCGTTTCCACGGTGGTCCGCATGTGTTGCCGCCGCATATATATAGCAAAGCGAATACTCTTTGTGATCGACAACCATCGTTGCCGGTAACAAAAACACCATGGAAACCGGTGTTGAATTTTTACAAGCCACCATACATTCGGTGGGCAGGTCAACAAGATCCAAAAAGGCCATGCAATCCGCTTTGGTATCCGCGGGAAATGCCGACAACCAAATGTCACAAAGAGCCGCGCGGTCATGCACGGTTGCGAATCGAATTTCCATATCAAATAAACTCACAAGTATATTTCTTAAGCAGGATTGCCGGACGGTACGATTGTTTCGCACGGCGCAATCCGGGAATCCCCATATCGTTCTCACGATTCAAATAGCGATATGCCGTTAAGGTTTTAGCAAATTCACGGTTAATGACGGCGTACGCGCCTGCATACGCACTCAATGCTTTTTCAACGTGCACATCAAACACATCGTTGTTGATCGGCGAACCGAGTGTAAAGGCAACAGGCTTGTCATCCACATACACTAAACCTCCGGAAACAGAGAGCGTTTCACGATATTCAAGTAAACGGCGAATCGCACATTTTTCGGACGAAAGTCCTGCATCTGCACAACTCCCCTTTTCCTGACACCATTGCGAAGACACCGCAAGCGCATCCGCAGCGTTCATGTCCGTTAACGGTTCATAACGCCAGTTGTGTTGTCGGGTAAAGGCGGAAATATGGTTTTTCTTGCTGTGATACGTGTTGCCCTGTAACGTGGCGAGTGCCTGCGTTTCGTACACGTAATCAAAATCGCCGTCATGCTCTTCAAACCGCACACGATCCGGATACAGCGCACATAACGCCGCCCGCGTATCCTCGTCCACGCCGTGTAAACGCAACGGAACAGCCCGCTCTTCGGTATAGGTTCGCAAGAGAGTTATTCCCTCCGATAGCGACACACCAATCGGCGGCAAAAACGAAGGAATGCTATCCGCTTCACTGCACAGTAACACTGCGTCCCCTACCCGTGCAATACGAACGTTATAAAACTGACTCCACATATACGCGGTGGTATAGGAAAACTCACATCCCATTTTTCCGGACGCCGTCATGATCGGAGCCGCCCAAGCCGCATCTTCTGGCTTTAATTCGCGAAAATCAATACACATACCGTGATGCTTACAATCCTTTCGTCACCAATGACACTAACCGTTCACTAATGGTTTCAATCGGCAGCGGCTCTCCGTTTTCGCCGCATGATACAACATCCCATCCCAAAACATCAGCCGCATATAACGCGCTTTCACGGCACGTTTTCAAATACTGCAGATCACGCTCGTGAATGTCCTTTTTGGCTTCGTCACCCTCATAGCGGTGTGAAAGCAGACATTGCGAAATCTCCAAAGGCATATCCAGAAAAATCACACGGTCAGGACGCGGCAAGCCCAATAAACCGTATTCATAATCCTGCAACCATTGCAGGTACGCATCCCATTCCTCACGCGGCAGTTTGCCCATCTGATGAATGGCATTTGACGTTGTATAACGAGCCGCCAGAATCAACCGTCCCGCTTCGTAATCGGTCTGCCAGAATTTTTTATAACTGGCAAAACGGTCTACTGCATAAAAGGACGACGCGGCGTAAGCGTTCACGGCATCGGCAGCATCACCGAATTCGCCATGTAAATACATATTCACAAGCGTTGAAGAAGGTTGCGCATAATCCGGAAAACTGATCTGACGATAGTCTATGTGGTTTTGGGTAAAATACTCGTTGAGCCGATCCAACTGTGTGGATTTTCCGCTTCCGTCCAATCCATCCAGTACTACCAGACGTCCCATCAGGTATTCTCCTCTCTGAGTGCACGGTATTTCTCACGCATCTGCTGCAACTGTCCGCAACTCATCTTGCCTTCCGGACAAGCGCCGACCACACAAGGCGGACCCGCTTTTTTGAACAGGTGCGGCGCCGCTTGTAAGCACAGTGCCAACATCTGATCCGCCAACTCACGGATCTCCCACTGGGCACGGTTGCAACAGCGGTGACGGAAGAAATTCGCCAAACTGCGGGCGTTCATCGTCACAATCATTTTGGTAGTACACGCATTCGGCAGGACGAACCGCGCATCTTCAATCGCCTTTTTCTCAGCGGCGCGTTCGGCGGCTTTTTGTTCCATGCCGTTTGCCAAATTCTCTTGCAAATGTTTCTCTTTTAAAAGCGCCGTCAATTCTTCATAATGCCGTTGATCCTCATCCATTGCGCGGCGATAGATTGCCTCGGCTTCCGGTATCGCGGCGATTTCCGGCGGCAATACATATTCAAATTGTTTTTCCGCAACATAACGTTGACTTTGCACGCTGAACGATGCAATCCGATGGCGCGTGATCTGCGCTAACAACGATCGCGAAACACCTTCAATACCAAATGTGAACGATGCGTGCTCGATCGGGCTTTCGTGACCGATCTCCGCCAACATATCCACAAACGAAGCGGTCTTCTCATCCGTCAATCCTTCGCGGATCGAATCGATCGTGGATGCGGAATAGCACAGACGGGCAGCCGAAGCGACCGTGTGTTCCGGGAACGGTGTATGTGCCAGTAATGTAACGTGCATAATAACACTTCCTTCACAATTCACAGTTTGACATCTTAGTATAGCATATTGTCTTTTTTTGTTCAAGACTTTTATGCGAGCGTTCTCTTCCTTTTTCAAGAAATGTTAACAAATTTCCCTTGAATTTATGTGATCCACTACGTATACTAATAACAACGAATCTACAAAAACGGAGGTGATACGGTTGCCCACAGATGACGTAACACGTTACCAAAAACGGCGTCGCCTATTAGCGATTGTTTCCATCGTTGTGTTAGCTGCGCTCTTATCCTGGTTAACATATTGGTTATCCAAACATTTCTTAGGGTTCCAAAGTTCGCCCGAAGAATTCAAGGCCTTTGTGGAAGGATACGGCTGGGTCGGCCGCTTCGTGGCACTTGGCATTCAGATGTTGCAGGTTATCGTATCGCTTATTCCCGGTGAATTGGTGGAAGTTGGCATTGGGTACACCTTCGGTGCAATCGAAGGCACTCTTATTTGTATGCTGGGTGTCGCACTCGCCTCGTCTTTGGTCTTCTTGCTCGTGAAGCGGTGGGGCGTCCGCTTGGTGGAACTGTTCATCAGCCGTGAAAAGATCAACGAACTGCGGTTTATCAACAGTGAACAGAAGTTAAAACGTTTGGTGTTTATTCTGTTTTTCATCCCCGGCACCCCAAAAGATCTTCTCACCTATTTCGTTGGCTTAACACGGATAAAACTGCATGAGTTTCTTATCATCACCCTGATTGCACGGATCCCTTCTCTGGCTTCTTCCACGATCGGCGGCAATTTGATACAGAAAGAATCTTACGGACAAGCCATTATCCTGTTTGCGATTACCGGTGTTATCAGTCTTGCCGGTATGATTCTATACAACCGCATCGTGAACTATCGCAACCGCAAAAAAGAAGAACGCAACGCCATCAAAAAGAGCACCGACACATAATGTCGGTGCTCTTTTTTATATGAACAAATCGGATAATTCTTTAACCGTATGTACAAGCATTGTCGGTTGTGATTTTTTCAGTTCCTCCATACTTCCGTATCCGTATGAAACCGCAACGGATCGCATACCGAAGTCTTTGGCACCCTGCACATCAAATTTGCGATCCCCGATCATGACGGCTTCCCGTACGTCGGTTATCCCAACCCGTTGCATTGCATACCGAATTACCGCCGCTTTATCGGCACGTGTTTCCGCCATATCACTGCCCGCAATGCACGCAAAATATTCGGTCAAGCCGAAATACTGCATTAAGCGGCAGGCATACATTTCCGGCTTCGAGGTTGCCATAATCAGCACATACCCCGCCGACTGCGCGGCTTTTAAAAACTCCGGTATTCCTTCGTACACCGCGTTCTCATACAGCCCGATATCGGCAAAATATTCCCGATATACCCGCAACGCTTCATACGATTGTTCATCGGTCAACCCGTATGAGCGGAACGTATCCAACAACGGCGGCCCAATATAAGAAAGCAACTTCTGAGGATCGGTTTCTTCCAATCCAAAATGCCGTAATGCGTACTGCACGGCACGCGTGATACCCAGCGCCGGATCGGTCAACGTGCCGTCCAGATCAAACAACAAAAACCGTGTATCGCGGGATAAACACGCATCCGTGAAATATCGCAACGGATACTCGCCTGTCACGGGATGCGGCACCGTGTAATCAGCATATACCAATCGCCCGTCTACATAAGCGGTTCCACGCTTGACAGACGGTGACCGTGCATAGCGCGCATCCGTATCTGCCAGTCTTTTTAACCGCTTGCGTTCACTCTCATTGGCTTTTAAGCAAGACGGTAAAATGCCGGAACGGTTGGTGGCGATCCGATCGCACGCCATCACACCGCGCAGGTATTCCGCATCTACACCGACAAGTGCTTTACACGCATCCACTACCGCTTCGGTGAAAGCATCCAACGATACGTTCTCAAACGGCAAACGAGTTGCCAATACCGCAAACAAATCAAACGGTGTATAGTCTGTGACATCCAACAGATAACGGATCGTTCGGCGGAAACGCCCACTGTTATATAAGCGATCCACCACAGACTCGATGCGATGCAACTGTTCGATCTCCGTCTGTGAGATCCACGGTGTGTCCAACACTTCATACGGCGGTTGTAACGAGAAACGGCAAGGGTACTGCTCTCTGTTTTCCCGCATCGGTGCGCCGTGTAACAGTTTCAAGAATCCCAACTGCAACATGTGCGGGTACAACGAAAACGCCTGATTAAAACTCTCGGCAAAAATCGCCAGCGTTTCCTTTGGCAATCCGGCGATCAAATCGATATGCACATGCACCGTTTGGCAAGCCAGTAACCGCTTTACGTTACGCGTAAGGCGTTCCATATCTGTTTTACGGGCAATG
>JAFSIB010000038.1 GCA_017440005.1 Clostridia bacterium | reverse complement strand
TGTGAGCTTGCCGAAGGCTTCCGCCAGGTACCGCTCGTCGACGGAGGTGAACTTCTTGCCCTGCGCCAGGCGTTCTTCCCTGCGCGCGGCAAGGGTGCGCACCATGCCGGCGACGGACTGGCAGACGGTGATTTGATTGGTTGGAACTTCTATGCGGTGGTGGAAACCGCCGAACCTGTTCCCGAACCGTTTGCCGACTCTGCTTTGTACGAAGTGATCCTGGCATGCGGCGTTGCCGTGATCGTGTTAGTCGGCATCTTTGTCTATGACCGTGTTTGGAAAAAGCGTAACGGATAATTAAGAAACAAAAATAAGAGGCAGGATATCAAATCCTGCCTCTTATTTTTATTCTTCTGTTGCGGCAAGGGACAAACCCAACTCTGCCAACTGCGCATCGTCAACCGACGACGGGCATTGAGTCATGAGTTCCGTCATGTTCTGCACTTTCGGATACGCTACCACATCGCGCAAGGTGGAAGCGCCGAGCATCTGCATGACCAAACGGTCCAAGCCAAGTGCCATGCCGCCGTGCGGCGGTGCACCGTATTTGAACGCATCGGTCAGATAACCAAATTTGGCATACGATACTTCGTCCGACAAGCCGAGCGCACGGAACATTCTCTTTTGCAGTTCCGGATCCGTAATACGGATCGAGCCGCTTGCCATTTCAATGCCGTTGAGCACCAGATCATAAGCTTTGGCGAACACGCGCCCCGGATCGTTGTCCAGATACGGGATACATTCATCCAACGGAGAGGTGAACGGATGGTGCATTGCCACCCATGTGTTTTGCTCGGGATCCCACTCAAAGAACGGGAAGTTGATGATCCAGAGAAGATCAAACCCTTCGCGTTTGATCGCCAGTTTATCGGCAAGTTCCAAACGCAACGCGCCCAAAACGCTCAACACCAGTTTGGATACCGTATCGGCAACCAGCAACACGACGTCCCCTTGCTCGGCGCCCAATTTGTTAAGCAACGCCTGCATGGTTTCCTCGGTTAAGAATTTACCGAACGACGAAGAAATACCGTCTTCCGTCCAACGTACCCACGCCAAACCTTTGGCACCGATACCCTTGGCGTGCTCGGTCAGTTTATCGATCTCTTTACGGGAAACGGTCTTGACGGCATTTTTGGCAACGATACCGCGGACCGAACCGCCGCCCTCAATCGCCGAAGTGAAAACACCGAAACCGCAGTCTTTAACCACGTCGCTGACGTCACACAATTCCATGCCGAAACGGGTGTCAGGTTTATCCGAACCGAAGCGTTCCATCGCCTCAGTATACGTTAACCGCGGCAGCGGCAACGGAATATCAACATCCAAGATCTCTTTAAAGACGTATTTCATGAAGCCTTCGCCGATGGCGAGCACGTCCTCCACATCCACAAAGGACATTTCCAGGTCGATCTGTGTGAATTCGGGTTGACGGTCCGCACGCAAGTCTTCATCACGGAAACAACGTGCCAACTGGAAATAGCGGTCAAAGCCCGCCACCATCGACAACTGTTTGTACAACTGGGGCGATTGCGGCAATGCGTAAAACTCGCCTTTGTGTACACGGGAAGGCACCAAGAAGTCACGGGCACCTTCGGGCGTGGAACGCACCAAAATGGGCGTTTCCAGTTCCACAAATCCCTGCGAATCAAAATAATCGCGGGTGGCTTTGGCAATCTTATGGCGCATGAGCAGGTTGCGCTGCAGATCGGGACGGCGCAGATCCAAATACCGATATTTCAGACGCATGGCTTCCGCTGTGCCGGAGTTCTCCACGATCTCAAACGGCGGCGTTTCTGCCTTATTCAAAATGCGCAGTTCCGTTACCGCGATCTCCACCTCACCGGTCGGGATCTCGGTGTTGACCGACGAACGCACACGCACGGTACCCGTTACCGCCAACACAAATTCACTGCGCACTGTGAACGCCTTTTCAAACACGTCACGTGCCGTATTATCGTCAAACGCGAGCTGCACAATGCCGGTACGGTCACGCAGGTCCACAAAGATCAGCTGACCGAGGTCACGTTGACGTTGTACCCAACCGAATACCGTAGCGGTCTCACCGGCATGTTCCTTGCGGAATTCGCCGCAGTACCGTGTACGTTTCATTCCTTTGATGGTTTCCATTTACATATCCCCCAATAACTCGGCAACACCCGCGAACTGACGGTCCAACGATTTGTTGTACAAAACCGTGTACAAGCCTTCATCCAGATCGACATCGGTGATCTCACCCGTTGCCATATCCTTGAGTTTGGCTTTGCCGGTTTCCAGTTCACTGTCACCCACAACGATGGTATATAACGCGTGCAACTTGTCCGCGTATTTCATTTGCGCTTTCAGGCCTCTGCCGACCGTATCACATTCCACGGAAACGCCGCCTTCACGAAGTTGGTTAGCAAGAGCAAAGCACCGCTTTGCCGCCGCCTCACCCATGGACGCCAGATACAAGTCACAGGTGGGTTCTTTCGGGATCGGCGCCTCTTGTGCATGCAATACCATCAGCAACCGTTCCAGACCCATACCGAAACCCAGTGACGGCAGATGCGGTCCGCCGAGTTCTTCACACAGACCGTCGTACCGACCGCCGCCGCAAACGACCGCTTGCGCACCGAGCGCATCCGATACGAATTCAAACACCGTTCGCGTGTAATAATCTAAACCACGCACAATGTGCGGATCCAGCGAAAACTCGATATCCGCCGCCGTCAGATACTCCTGCACCTGACGGAAATGGTCACGGCAATCGTCACACAGATAATCCACGATCACCGGTGCATCAGCGGCAATCGCTGAGCAAACGGGTGATTTGCAATCCAAAATACGCATGGGATTGCGTCCCAAACGGTCACGGCACGTTTCGCACAAATCATCCTGACGGTCCGTGAAATAGGCTTTGAGTGCCTCATGATACGCCTTGCGGCACGTGGGACAGCCGATGGAGTTGATGTGCAACGAAACGCCCTGCACCGACAACGCTTTCAACACGTTATGCGCCACGGCGATCACTTCGGCATCCGCCATGGGCGATGCCGTGCCGAAGCACTCAATGCCGAACTGATGGAACTCACGCAACCGTCCGGCTTGCGGTTTTTCATACCGATAGCAAGACGTGACGTACGACGTTTTGATCGGCATGGCTTCGTTGTGCAGACCATGCTCCAATAACAGACGCATAGCGCCCGCCGTTCCCTCCGGTCGGAGAGTGATCGAGCGGCCGCCTTTGTCTTCAAAGGTATACATTTCTTTTTGCACCACATCGGTGGTTTCCCCCACCGAACGTTGGAACAACTCCGTGTGTTCAAACACGGGAGTGCGGATCTCACGGTAGCCGTGGTCACGCGCTACCTGCAACGCGGTACGTTCAATATACTGCCATTCGTGACTCTCACCCGGCAGCACATCCTGCGTGCCGCGAATCGCTTTTGTTATCAGTGCCATGTTGTTACTCGTTCCTTTTTCTTATACTCGATTGGAGGGATTGACAATATTACGCCAATCCAAATCACCACGTTCCAGACCGTGGATCAACACTTCCGCCGATGCAATATTGGTGGCAACGGGGATGTTGCGCATATCGCACAGGCGGAACATATCGTTTTCATTGGGTTCGCTTTCCTTGGTCGCCATCGGATCACGGAAAAACAAAAGTAAATCGATCTCATCGCAGGCGATGCGCGCGGAGATCTGCTGAGCGCCGCCCTGAGCACTGCTCAGGTAACGCGTTATTTGTAAACCGGTCGCTTCGGATACCATTTTACCCGTTGTACCGGTAGCACACAAGTTGTGACGGCTGAGAATGCCGCAATACGCAATACAAAACTGTACCATCAATTCTTTTTTTGCATCATGTGCAATCAACGCAATGTTCATCTGTTCCTCTCCTTTTTTTGAAATCACGCTTGCATACGCCGAAAATCGGCAAGCAAAATATCCTCTCCCAAATAGCGGCCGGCGATGTTGGCAAAACAGGTACCGGCATTGGATTCCACCGGCAACGGTTTTCCGTACGCGTTGGCGACCGCCACCTCTTCGTCCTCCGGCAACACGCCGATCAGTTGCAGACCGGCGGTGTCGATAAGTTCATCGATATCCGGCATTTTACCGCGCAGGATCGGATCGGGACGCAGACGGTTGATGATCAGCCGTGCGGGGATTTCCCGTTTGCGCAACAAGCGGGCAATGATCTGTGCATCACGGGCACACACCATGTCCGGCGTTGTCACAACAAAGGCGCGGTCCGCACCCGCAATAGCGGTTTCAAAGCCGCGTCCGATACCGGCAGGACAATCGATGATGACCTCATCATAATACCGTGAAAAGCCACGGCATAAACGTGCCATATCGTCCGGTGTTGCCAACTTTTCCAGATCAACCGGGGCGGGCAACACAAACACGTTGGGACAAATCGGCGAGGGGTAGATCGCACCGGCAGGTTGACAGTTACCCGCAAGCACGTCTGCCATATCGTACACCGCGGTACCGGCGATCCCCAGCATAACATCCAAGCTGCGTAAACCGGCATCACCGTCCACCAGCAAAACGCGGCGACCGCGACGGGCTAATGCACAACCAAGACCGCCTGAAACAGTGGACTTGCCTGCGCCGCCTTTACCGGATGTCACAACCGATATCATACATACACCCCCATTTTGTGTTAGTATATCACAAAATTGGTAATGTGTAAACTAATTTTATTAAACATTCGCTTGCTTTTTTTAAAAAAACTGATATAATAGGTTTGTTAAACGCAAAGACGAAGAGAGTACGCGGTTTTTGCGGCACAGCAGAGAGGGTCGTCACCGGCTGAAAGCGACCTGTGTCGGGAACTGCCGAAGTTCACTTCCGAGTGGTAATGCCGATTCCCGTGTGGGCGGTAGGTGTTAACGTCTGACCCCGTTATCGGTCGTAAAAGTGTCCGTTTGCAAGAACGGAAACGTGGGTGGTACCGCGGAGTTTGTCTTCGTCCCTGTTTTGTGGGGATCGGGGACTTTTTTATTTTTAGGAGGTTCACTATGAAAGAACAACTGGAAGCCCTGCGCACACGTGCGCTCGGGGAACTGGAAACGCTCAACGATCCGACAGCGCTTGAGGATTTCCGCGTACGGTTCCTGGGTAAAAAAGGTGAAGTTACCGGCTTGTTGCGCGGCATGGGTGCTCTGCCCGCCGAAGAACGGCCGCAGATGGGTCAACTGATCAACCAACTGCGCAACGAACTGGAATCGGCATTGACACAACGTGAGCAAAATATCACCGCGTTGCTCAAACAAAAACGGTTACAGGATGAAAAACTGGACGTGACGTTGCCCGGCAAAGCGAAAAAGCAGGGCGGTCTGCATCCGCTGAATATCGTGCTCAACGATCTCATTGATATTTTCCAATCGATGGGTTTTGACGTGGTGGACGGTCCCGAAGTGGAAACCGAGCACTACTGCTTTGAAGCCTTAAACGTACCGAAGGATCATCCCGCTCGCGATATGCAGGATACGTTCTATCTGGCGGAGAATTTACTGCTTCGCACACAAACGTCGGCGGCACAGGCGCGTACCATGGAACAGCGCAAACCGCCCATCCGCATCATCTGCCCGGGACGTGTGTTCCGCGCGGACGAAGTGGATGCCACCCACTCCCCCGTTTTCCATCAGGTGGAAGGCTTGGTGGTGGACAAAGGCATCACCTTGTGCGATTTGAAAGGCGTGTTGGAGCAGTTTGCTCATGAGATCTACGGACCGGAAACCGAAGTGAAATTCCGTCCGTCGTTCTTCCCGTTCACCGAACCCAGCGTGGAAGTGGACGTTACCTGCTCGGAATGCGGCGGTAAAGGTTGCCGCGTGTGTAAAGGCACGGGTTGGATCGAGATCCTGGGCGCCGGTATGGTGCACCCGCGCGTGCTTGCCGGTTGCGGCATTGATCCGGAAGAGTATACCGGTTTTGCGTTCGGTATCGGTCTGGATCGCTTGACGACCACCCGTTACAAGATCAGTGATATCCGTCTGTTGTTCGAAAACGATCAACGGTTCTTGGATCAGTTTTAAGGAGGGAATCGACTTATGAAAATTTCACTGAATTGGCTCAAACGTTACGTCGATATCCCGGTTTCGGTTGAGGAACTGTGCGATAAAATGATCCTCAGCGGTTTTGAGGTGGAAAGCATTGAAGATCTGTCCGCCACGATGTCCAACGTCGTTGCCGCGCGTATTCTCAAGTTGGAAAAGCACCCCGATGCCGATAAACTGCAGATCTGTCAGATGGACGTCGGCGCCGCTGAACCCATCCAGATCATCACGGGTGCGCAAAACGTCTTTGAAGGGGCGTTGGTCCCCGCCGCTTTGCACGATTCGCATCTGCCCAACGGCATGCACATCAAACGCGGAAAACTGCGCGGCTTGCCGTCCGACGGTATGTTGTGTTCGGGTGAGGAGCTGTGCTTGAAAGAAGCGGATTATCCCGGCGCGGAAGTATACGGTATCCTCATTCTGAACGAGGACGTTCCCGCCGGTACCGATATGCGTGAGATCCTGCATCTCAACGATATCGTGATCGATTTCAAGATCACCGCCAACCGCCCCGATTGCCAGAGTGTGCTGGGTGTGGCGCGTGAGATCGCGGTTGTGTTGGGACAGGAGTTCCGTGCGCCGCAACCCACGTATACCACAATTGGGGATGACATTCACAATTACATTGACATTGAGGTGCGCAATTACGATCTGTGTCCCCGTTACATGGGCCGCATTGTGCGCAACCTGCGCATCAAACCCTCTCCCGACTGGATGAAAGATTGTCTGAAAACTGCCGGCGTACGCGCCATCAACAACGTGGTGGATATTACCAACTTTGTTATGCTGGAAACGGGTCAACCCATGCACGCGTTTGACCTGCGCGATATTCGCGGCAATCAGATCATCGTACGTACCGCCACTGAGGGTGAACCCATCACCACGTTGGACGGCAAGGATCACACCTTATCCGCGGATATGTTGGTGATCGCTGACGGTGAAGCGCCGTCCTGCCTTGCGGGTATCATGGGCGGTCTTAACAGCGAGATCAAGGACGATACCACGGCGCTCTTATTTGAATGTGCCAAATTCCGCCGCGACAGCGTGCGCCGCACCGCCCGTACACTCGGTATGCGTACCGAGTCGTCGGCACGGTTTGAAAAAGGCGTGGATATCGGCACAGTCGGTTACGCGATGGATCGCGCGTTGCAACTCATTCAGGAACTGGATGCCGGTGACATCGTGGAAGGCGTGATCGACCGTCACGAAGGATTGCCCGAGCCGCGCGTATTGCAGGTGGAAGCGGATAGCATCAATGCCCTTTTGGGTGTGGACGTACCGCACGATACCATGGTGGATATTCTCAACCGTTTGGAGATTGAAACCACGCTGAAAGACGGCGTGTTGACCTGCCGTGTGCCCTCCTTCCGTGACGACGTGGAAGGCCGTGCCGATCTGGCAGAAGAAGTGATGCGGATCTACGGGTACGATCACATTGTATCCACGCCCATGACGGGATCGATCGTACGCGGCAAGCTCCTGCCCGAACGCCGTTATACCGATCTGCTCAAGCACGTGTTGATCGGACAAGGTATGCAGGAAATTTCAACGTATTCGTTTATCAGCGCCAAAGCGTTGGATACGTTGTCCCTTGCCGCCGACGATGCACGCCGTCAGACGGTAACGTTGCTCAACCCGCTCGGTGAGGAATATTCCGTGATGCGGTCACAGCTTATCACCAGTATGCTCACCGTGCTTGCCACCAACTACAACCGTAAAAACGAAGCCGTGCGCTTCTTTGAAGTCAGCAAACTGTTCCGTCCCCTCTCCCTGCCGCTGACCGAGCAACCCGAGGAGATCCCCGCTTTGTCGATCGGTCTGTACGGCAAAGAGGAAGACTTCTTCTCGCTTAAGGGGATTGTGGAAACGTTGCTTGCGAATTTCGGTGTGAACGCCAATTACGTTCGCAGTGATGAACCGTATCTGCATCCCGGCCGCCAAGCCGCTGTCACGGTTGGTGACACGGTGATCGGCACGTTCGGTGAGGTACATCCCGACACGGCGCAGGCATACGATATGGACACGCGTGTATACGTTGCCGAACTGCGGTTGCAACCGTTGTTTGAAGCAATCGAGAAAGTACGCGTTCTGTACAAACCGCTCCCCCGTTTCCCTGCCGTGGAACGCGATCTCGCGCTCTTGTGCGATGAGGAATTACCGGTTGCGGATATTCAAAAGACCATCGCCAAAGCAGGCGGAAAATTGCTCGAAACCGTGACGTTGTTCGACGTGTATCAGGGTGCGCAGATCGCCGCCGGTAAAAAGAGCGTGGCGTTCAGTTTGTATTTCCGTTCGGCAGAGGGCACCTTGTCGGATGCGGATATTGATCCCGTTCTTGCCAAGATCTTTGCACGATTAGAGGAAAAAGGTTGTACTCTTCGTACATAACCTCTTGAAATTTTTAAAACAATCGCGTATACTATACGATAGGTACTTGTAGGATGGGAGGAATCCGAATGTTAGATAAAACCATGACCTTCTCGGTGAACGAGGATAAAGATCAGCAAATGAAGCAAGTGTTGACGGCTGTCTATGACGCGTTGCGCGAAAAAGGCTATAATCCGATCAACCAGATCGTGGGGTATATCCTGTCGGAGGATCCGACCTATATCACCACGCATAACAACGCGCGCAGTTTGATCCGCAAGGTCGACCGTGATGAGTTGTTGCGCGCCATGGTGCGTTCCTATCTCAACGATTAACATTGGCGAGTATTTTAACGAAGAGTGAGCAAAAATCAACCTTTTTAAAACAAGGTTCGAATGAGTCGCATCACCTTAAGAAACGAGGATTAGATCAATGGCTGAAAAGCAAGAAAAGCTTCTGACATACAAGGGCAAACCCTTGGTACGCAGCGGCAACGTTCTGTATTACGGCGATATGTCGGAAAAATGCGTCGTTGTCCTGCAGATCCTGTCCACCAAAACCGTTGGCGAAATGACGGTGGCGGATAAGATCCAGGTACAGTTGCTGTTAACCGATCCGGAGATCCGTTTGAAAGATCGTATTCTCAAAAAGAGTGAGAAGAACGGTCTGTACAACGCGATGGATATCGGCAGCATTTGGCTGGAACGCGCACTGGCAGAAGAGTAATCAGAAACAAAACGACCACCTCAAACGAGGTGGTCGTTTTTTACGGTTTACATGTACCGCACGGACTGTATCCCATGCCGATTACTTGTTCCCTACTCCCGGTGAAATCTTGACGATTCTCAGCATCCATAGTTTTAATATGCCGACAATTGCCACGGTGAAATTTCAGAGTACTGATATTCAGAACGTATGCGGATTGTACCGGTTTTTCATTAAGAACCGTTGTTGCTTTGGTAGTGGTTTTGATTGTGGTTGTTGGTTTGGTAGTAGTCGTTACTTTAGTGGTAGTAGTTGTTGTTGTAGTTTTTGCTTTAGTGAAAGTAGTCGTTTCGATAGTAGTTGTGGTAATTTGCTCAGTAACCAAGCTTTCGGTCGAACCCGCAGTTGGTGCTGACTCATAACTTTCCTCTGCTATACACCCACCAAGAATTAACAATACACACACGACTCCCAAGATTGCTTTTTTCAATACAATTCACCCCATTAGATAACCTTTTACATATTGCACTTATATAGGTGCAATATTATTATAAAGTCAACCTATAATAATGTCAAGCGTTTGTTCCCAAACAAGTGCAATGAGGTGACATTATTATGAACCCCCATATCGAAAAACAGATCGGACAAAATATACGCTCCCTGCGCGAAAAGGCGGGTCTCACGCAAGAGGCTTTGGCTGCAAAGTTGCAAGTAAGCGGTTGCGATGTTACGCGCAGTTCTATTGCCAAAATTGAGGTTGGACAACGGCATTTGTATCCGGATGAAATTTTACTGATTAAGCAAATTCTTAATGTGAAGTACGAGGAAATTTTTGATATAACCACGGTATAACAAAACGTCCTATGCGGATACCCGCATAGGACGTTTTTTATGCTTTTAGCAGACGTGCCGCCAAGGTTTTGTCCGGAGTGACGTATACCGTGCGGTTGGTTTCATAAATCACCATGCCGGGTTTGGCACCTGCCGGTTTTTTGACGTTACGGATCTGGGTGTAATCCACGGGAACCTGGGCGGAATCGGCGGCTTTGGAGTGCGTTGCCGCCAAAATGGCCGCCTGCATCACGGTGGTATCCGGCGGCGTGACACCGTCGGTCAGGATCACGGTATGTGAGCCCGCGATGTTTTTGGTGTGAAACCACCAGTCACTGCCTTTGGCGATCCGTGTGGTCAATTTGTCATTCTGTACGTTGTTGCGGCCAACCAGGATGGTAAACCCGTCATCCGACACAAACTCGAGCGGTTTGGTGGGCGGAGGCGGTTTTTGTTTACTCCCCTGCCGACGCATATAACCGGTTGCCATCAATTCCGCGCGCAGTTCCTCCAATTCGCGAACAGTTGTGGCACGGGACAACGCATCAAATACCGAATCCAGATACACCAGATCCTGCTCACCGATGGCGATCTGTTGACCGAGGATCTCCTCTGCCGTTTTGGCTTTGCGGTAGTCTTTATAATACCGTTGCGCATTTTGTACCGCGGTCAGCGCGGGATCCAGCGGAACGGTGACGGTGGGACAGGTTTCTTCATAATAATTGATGAGTTCCACCTGCGCGGCACCTTTGGGAATACTGTGCAGATTGGCATTGATCAGATCGGCATACAGACGTTTTTCGTCCCGTTTTGTCGAGTCTTTCAATTCCCGCCGTTGGTTACCGAGTTTACGTGAAATGCGGTCTATGGCGGTATTGAGAATGCGCCAGACGTCTTGTGAACGTTGCCGCATCCGTTCGGCGGCATCTTTTTCGGCATAAAACTCATCGAGCAAGCGTGAAAAACCGTCTGCTTCCCTGCCGACCGCCGACAACCCGTATTGCGTGATCGGTAAAAAGCTAAAATCCAGCGGCGTGTGATCGGTGCGGTACAACACGTACGGCGTGCGTTTTTCAGGGGTCAGCAAGGCTTGTTGCACGCGGTATAAAGCACGTTCCAAACGGTGTTCCTGCGCTTCGGTGAGTGTACCGCTATCCTCTTCACCGCGCAAGGTTTGATACGCAATCTCACGGCAGACAAGCGGCGATAATCCTTGTGTACACGAACGGATCGCACGGTCAAGCGGTGCGCCGCCTTCACGGATGCGCGCCGCCACCTCCTCAACGGTATTGTTGAGCAGGTCAACGCGCACGGAATCCACCAGCGGAACGATGTATTCAATTCCCGGTAAAATGGGGCGCATGGGCGACATGGTGAGATCCACGCGTTTGATGGCATCCACCACGCGGCTGTCGCCGTCAATCAAAATAATATTGCTGTAACGGCCCATAATCTCTGCCGCCAACGTGAGGCGAACGGCATCACCCAGTTCATTGACGGCATCAAAATCAAAGTACAGCACGCGCTCCAGACCGATCTGCCGCACGGCAACCAACCGCGCACCGCTCAAGCGCTTGCGCAGCAGCATACAAAACATGGGCGGTGACGGCGGATTTTCCAGCGAAATATCCGTGAATTGCACACGCGGAGAATTGACACGCGCGGATATATACAATTTGACATGGCCCGTTTGACTGCGCAACGAAAACACCAACTCTTCTTTGGAGGGTTGGTGTATTTTATCCACGCGGGAACCGAGCAAGCGTTCTTCCAGTTCCGCACGCAGGCAATACAAATAGGCGCCGTCAATTGCCATGGTGTTTACTCCTTGATGGTTTGATAGGGTGCTTCACCGTGATACGGAATCACGTTCAGTGTGGGATAAGCGGTTTGAATCCAGTCTGCCATACGGTCAACCACCAACACTTCGGTGGCGTAATGACCGCCGTCAGCCAACGTTTTGGCGGACGGAACAGACAGCCATTCGTGGTGTTTGACCTCACCCGTGACCGCCGCGTCCACGTCACGTAACAGCGGGATGACCAGATCGGCACCGGCACCGCCGCATACAGCAACCGTGCGGATCTCATCGGTTCCTGCTTTGAGGCGGACCGCCGTACGAAGGCATTGCGCCACGTAATCGGCAAATACGGCAGCCGACATGTTGGCGGGCAACGTACCGATACGGCATAACCCATCGGGGGTGACGGTGGTATGGGAAAGACCCAGCGCCTTGCACAGACAATCGTTGACACCGCCCACGGCTTTATCGGCATTGGTATGTGCGGAGATGACCGCTATGCCCGCCTGCGCCAAGCGATAGACGGTACTATCGGCAGGTAAGGCGGTGAGCGGATCAAAAATTACGGGATGGTGTGTGACGATCAATTCTGCTTGTTCGTGTATCGCAAGATCGATCACGGCATCGGTCGCATCCAAGGCAACGATGACTTTGGTAACGGGTGCCGCGGCATCGCCGACAAGCAGACTGCTGTTATCCCAATCCTCCGCCGTTGCAAACGGGGCGTGTTCTTCCAGTATGTTCACAATATCCTGTACAGTCATGTTATTCACTCCCACGGCTTCCATAAGCCGTTTTCATACGCTTGTACACGTTCCAACAAGCGAAGAGCCGAAGCATCGCCGCGTTGTTGCTTAATTAAACGGTTTTTAACGGTTTTTAAGTACGCTGCATCCGTGATGGGGTCTAACTTACCCACCAGGCAAAGCGCCTCTTCTACGGCTTTTCGCGAGCCGATAAAGGCAACTTGCAACACGGTGTAACACCGATGACCGTCACAAACCGAAACTTCCCGCTCAATATCGTATCCGTTTTCCCACAAGTACCGCCGCAGCTTTTCGGCACGGGTCATGGGTTGCAGGATAAAACGGTAGTGTTCATTCTTTGTCCACGGAGCAGCTTCTAAGATCGCCGCAATGGTTTCACCGCCCATACCGGCAATCACGATATCGTCCACTTCATCGGCCGTCACGGTGGACAGACCATCACCTAAACGAATATCGATTGCATCCGCAAGGTTTGCTTCAGTGACGGTACGGGTTGCCGCCGCAACGGGGCCTTTGCGGATATCCGATGCGATGGCGGATACGCAGGTACCGTTTTGAACCAGCGCGACCGGTAACAAGGCGTGATCGGTGCCGATATCGGCAAGACGACTGCCCTTGCGCACAAACTGCCCGACTTGTTGTAAACGGGGATTTAACATACAAACTCCTTGTAAAAAAGGCAGTTCACACGAACTGCCTTTTTGCGGTTTTTATTTTGCAAGATGCGCGTTGATCTTGGCAACCAACTCGTCTGCATCCACACCGTGCACGGCACAAGCCTGCGCGAGGGTCTCACCACGTGCGGACGGACAACCCAGACAGTGCATGCCCATTTCCAAGAAATACGGCGCTGTGGTGCGGTCCATATCGAGAATATCACCAATGATGGTTTCTTTTGTTACTTGCATGTAAATCATCCTTTCTCTTGTATTCATTGTACCATATTTTTTGCATTTTTGCAATGTTTTAATTCATATTCCCGCTCAATTGCATGATAACCGACAATGCCACCATGGGTGCGGTTTCACAACGCAGGATGCGCTTGCCGAGCGTGGCGATAGCGGCACCGTTTTGTTCCAGTTTTTCAATTTCGGGAAGGGCAAAACCGCCTTCGGGACCGATGACCATGGATACGTTACGCGTATCGGTATTCACCAACGTATCGAGTGCGGCACCGCCGCCTTCGTAAAACGTGACGGTGAACTGGTCCGCCGTGTCCCGCAACATTTGCTCAAACGTGATCGGCATGGCCACCTCGGGAATGATTCCCCTGCCGCTTTGTTCGGCGGCGCCGGCGGCGATCTTTTGCCAACGCGCTTGTTTTTTGGCAGCATCTTTCCCATCCAGTTTGACAACACAGCGCGACATCATGACCGGTACGATGCGTGTGATACCGATCTCCACACATTTTTGGATGATCCATTCCATTTTTTCGCTTTTCGGCAACCCTTGGTACAAAACGACTTGCGTGTTGGGTTCGGATGCAGACGGTGCGCGTTCTGTAACCGATACGCGCACTTCCCCATCGTTAATGGCGGCGATGGTGCACTGATAGTCCGTACCGTGTGCGTCACACAACGTCACGTTTTCCCCTACCTGCATGCGCAAAACACGCTCAATGTGGTGTGCATCTTGTCCAATGATAGCCGTGGTATCACCGTCAAACGGTTCAACGAAGAAACGCGGCATGGTATCTCAATCCTTTCTGCACGCCATACATACCCATCCGCCGTGTTCGCGGCGTTCAGTAACGGTAAAGCCGCATTGTTGCAGGCATTCCTGTACCTCATCTCCGCGTTCCGCGATGATGCCGGATACGATGTACACGCCGTTCGGTTTCAAAAACGCGGGAATGGCGGGCGATAACAGTTTGATGGCATCCGCCACAATGTTGGCAAGGACAACATCGTATTCACCGCTGATGCGATCCACCAGATCGCCCTCCAGAATAGTATAACGCGGTGCGGTCATCCCGTTGAGTTCGCCGTTTTCCAAAGCGGTTTTCACCGCCAACGCATCAATATCCACGCCGGTGGCGCTTTGTGCACCGAGCAACAACGAGGCAATGGACAGAATACCGCTGCCGCAACCGACGTCCAGTACGGTACAAGACGGCGTTAAATACGGTTGCATGGTTTCCAGTACCATGCGCGTGGTGTCGTGCCCGCCCGTGCCGAATGCCATGCCGGGGTCAATGGATAAGATCAACCGATTTTCGGGGTTCTCGGTCTTCTCCCAAGTGGGACAAATGAGCAACCGATCGCCCACCGCAAGCGGTTTAAAGTATTGTTTCCACTGATTTGCCCAGTCCTGTTCGCTGACGGTATCGGCACCCACTTCCGAGGGAATACCGACCGCCGCATATCGCTCACGCAAAAAAGCAATGGCTTCGGTGGGGTTTTCTTGCGGATCCAGATACACGTGAATACACGTGACGGTGCGGTCGCGTTTGAGAAGTTCTTCATCGATCAGATCGATATGTGCGATCTCACGGGCGCCTTGTTCCAAATCGCTGTAATCTTCAATGTAAATGCCGTACGGTACCACCATATTGGCGATTGCCGCGGCTTCATCGGTGTTTTTTGTGGGAACACGGATTTGAATTTCCGTCCATTCCATGGTTATTTCCTCCGCAACCCGGTTTGTTTTTCGATAAACGGTGCGAGTGCCGACAAAATGACCTCACATCCGCCTGCGGTATCGCTTTCCACGTTGAGCGGCATGACCGGATCGTGCACGCTCAGACGTAACAGAAACCAACCGTCCCCTTTGTCTTTCGGGAACGATACACGTACGCCTTCACGGCTGTCATCCGCAACCTGCCAGCCTTGTTCGGCGGCGTACGTTTCCAGGTCTTGCAGTACCCGTTCGCCGTATGCTTTGAAATCGGGTTCGGTAATGGTATACCGCACTTCACAGCCTTCCACGGGTTCGGGCAATGCTGCGATCAGATCATCCAACGTTTTGCCCTCTTTTGCCAATTGGACAGCTTTGATGATGATCTTGGTGCTTAGGTAAGCACCGTC
>JAFSIB010000037.1 GCA_017440005.1 Clostridia bacterium | reverse complement strand
TGCAGCGAGCACGCAGGACTGTGCCGCAACAAGGTGAAATGAGTCGCCGACAGCGCGGCGAAATTGAACCGCTGTTGCAAACGTCATTGCGCAAACTTCCGTATGGAAGGGATCAGCAGACGAGCACTACCGTTTCCAATAGACGAGATCCAACTACCGCACTGTACAAAACACTTCGGGCGCGCCAAAAAGAGAGTATCACCGTTAGGTGGTGCTCTCTTTTTTTGTTCGGAGGGACTCGAAAACTGCGCACGCCAAACATTGCTCCCTTGCAACCGATTTTCCTTTGTGATATACTGCTATCATGTCACACAGTGAGGTGCTACGGTATGAAATTGGTTGTAGCCATTGATTCGTTCAAAGGCAGCTTAACATCACTCGAAGCAGGTCAAGCTGTAAAAGAAGCCGCCCTGCGTTTGCACGCGGATACCGAAGTGATCGTCTGTCCGTTGGCAGACGGCGGCGAAGGTACGGTGGAAGCTTTGTCCGCCGGTTTGGGCGGCGAACTCGTCACCGTTACGGTAACCGGTCCGTTGTTGCAACCGGTAGATGCCGTCTACTGCCATTTGCCGGACCGCCATACCGCTGTCATTGAAATGTCAGCAGCAGCCGGCATCACGTTGGTACAACCCCATGAACGCAACCCGTTAAACACCACTACTTACGGTGTTGGCGAACTCATTGCCGATGCCATTCGCCGCGGTTGCCGCGAGTTTATCATCGGCATCGGCGGCAGTGCCACCAACGATGGCGGTGTCGGCATGCTCCGCGCGTTGGGATACGACTTCTTGGATGCAAGCGGAAACCCCGTCCCGCTCGGCGCCAAAGGGTTGGAACACCTGCACACCGTTTCCTGCGAACACGTCTTGCCCGAACTGTCGCAGTGCCGTTTCCGTATCGCCTGCGACGTCACCAATCCTTTGTGCGGTCCGAACGGTTGCAGTGCCGTGTACGGTCCTCAAAAAGGGGCAACACCGGATATGATTGAACAAATGGACCGTTGGCTCAAACGATATGCTTCTCTCGCCAAAACCGTGTCCGATACGGCGGACAGCGACTATCCCGGCGCCGGTGCCGCAGGTGGCTTGGGCTTCGCATTTTTGGCGTTCACCAAAGCCACATTGGAATCCGGCATTCAAATCATCTTAAACGAAACGCGGTTGGAAGATTACATGCAAACGGCAGATCTGGTCATCACGGGTGAGGGACGGCTTGATTCACAAACCGTCATGGGCAAAGCGCCGATCGGTGTTGCTCGCCTTGCCAAAAAGTACGGCAAACCCGTTCTGGCTTTTTCCGGATGTGTCAGCGATGATGCCGCCGTGTGCAACGACTATGGTATCGACGCCTTCTTCCCCATTCTCCCCGGCGTTGTCACGTTGGAAGAAGCACTTGACCGTGATAACGCGTACCGCAATCTGTACAACACCGCCTATCAGGCGCTTCGCTTGTTTACCTTATAAGGAGTCTTCAAAATGACCACATTTTTACTCATCCGCCACGGTGAAAGCATGGCAAATACCGAAAAACGGTTTGCAGGGCATTGGGATATCCCGCTGTCCCCTTTGGGTCAAGAACAGGCGGAAACCACTGCCAAACACATTGCCGCCACGTATGCCGTGGATGCGGTATACGCCAGCGATCTTCAGCGTGCTTACCGCACCGGTAAAGCGGTTGCCGATCGTATGCACGTCCCGATCATTGCCGACAAAGCATTGCGTGAAATCTGTGCCGGTGATTGGGAACAACAGTCCTTTGATGATCTGCAGATCCGCTTTGCCGACTCTTACGCCGTGTGGCTGACCGATATCGGCAACGCGCAGTGTGACAACGGCGAATCGGTTGCCGACCTGCAATCGCGGTTTTTAGCGGCGCTTCGCCGCATCGCCAACGAGAACGACGGCAAGACTGTCGTGATTGCCACGCACGCCACCCCCATTCGTGCCTTGCAATGCCATTGCGCGCAACAACCGCTCAGCGAGATGCACAACATTCCTTGGGCAACCAACGCATCCATCACCACGGTAACTTGCGAAAACGGCGCTTTTAAGTTGATCGCCCCACCCGATGACAGTCACCTCGGCAACGCCCGTACCGTGTTACCCGCCAATGTGTAACGGTTGTTTTACGGTTTGTTCACGAACCGGTCACGTTTTCGTGGTATCCTTGTTTTATAGGAGGCGGTTCCCGTTATGAGAAACTGGTTACAAACCCTTTCCTACCGTTTTCAAACGTTTATGTACGGTCGATACGGTGTGGATCTGTTATCCAAACATTTGAATATTGCATCGCTGATCGTGTTGATCCTATCGTGGTTTATTCCTGAGCTGTATCTGTTGGCGCTCGCCCTCCTGGTGTGGTCGACCTTTCGCATCTATTCCCGCAACATTTACAACCGCCAGCAGGAATTGTTCCGTTATCAGAACTTTATCGCCAAACTCCGCCGCCGTTTAAACCTTTTGAAAAGTCGGTTTCGCGATCGGAAAACACATCGGTTTTATCGGTGCCCCGGTTGTCGGGAATTTCTGCGCGTCCCCAAAGGTCGCGGTGAGGTGCACATCACCTGCCCCCGTTGCCGTCATGAGATCGTGCGCAAAACATAAAACAAGCCCTCAAGGATTTATCCTTGAGGGCTTTCTGTTGTAAAATACTGTCGCCATTGTGCCAACCGCTTTTCACCGATACCTTCCACATCCAATAGGTCCTCCACACTGCGGAACGATCCGTGCACCTCACGATACTGAATAATGCGTTCGGCGGTCACCTCGCCCAGTCCGTCAATTTCGCACAATTCCTCCGCCGTTGCGGTGTTGAGATTGACTGTTCCGGTACTATCCTCGCGTTGGGATACGGATTCCACGGTCAACGGACGCAATGCCAGTTCATCCGCAACCGCCGTAAGGCATACAGCGATCATCAACACCGCCGCCATTACCCAAACCAATACGACGCCAAACGTTTTCATCCGCTCACCCCTCTCGCCTTTATTCTACACGATTTTACCTTTTTTGCAACCGAAATATTTGCAAACCGCGTAGGATAGGTGTATAATGGTGTGAAAAGGAGATGACGGCATGGCAAGCAAAGCCGACCAATATTATAAACACATGACCGAAACGCCCGTTTCCCGTCTGATCATTTCGCTCGGGATCCCCACCACCGTTTCCATGCTCATCACCAACATTTACAACATGGCGGACACGTATTTCGTCGGCACGCTCGGCGAAAGCCAACAAGCCGCCACCGGCATCCTGTTCACCCTGCAGGCGATCATTCAGGCGATCTCGTTCATGCTCGGCCATGGTTCGGGTATTTTCGTATCCAAAGCATTGGCGGATAAAGATACCGATGCCGCTTCCCGTTACGTATCTTCTGCATTTTATACCGGCATTGCCGCCGGTTCTGTGTTGACCGTCCTCGGGTTACTGTTCTTAAACCCGTTCATGCGCCTGCTCGGCAGTACCGATACCATTCTGCCTTTTGCCAAAGATTACGGCCTGTGGGTGTTGCTTTCCTGCCCGTTCATGGTGGGTTCTCTGGTGCTCAACAACAACCTGCGGTATGAGGGCAAGGCGCTTTACGCCATGTTCGGTTTAACCACCGGCGGTATTCTCAACATTTTCGGTGACTATGTTTTCATCCACCAATGCCACCTCGGCGTATTTGGCGCCGGTATGGCAACCGCCATTTCCCAAATCATCAGTTTTATCATCTTACTGATTATGTTTGAACGCATGGCGCAAAGCAAGATCCGCCTTCGCTATATGAGCCGCACAGCGGATACGTATCTGTCGATCTGCAAGATCGGGTTTCCCTCGCTCATCCGTCAAGGACTCACTTCCTTCTCTACCGGCTTGCTCAACAACCTCACAAAACCGTTTGGCGATGCCGCCATTGCCGCCATGAGCGTGGTTAACCGCTATTCCATGTTCGTCATGTGTATCGGCCTTGGCATCGGTCAAGGATTCCAACCGCTTGCCTCGTTCAACTACCAATCCGGCCACTTCAAACGTGTCAAAAAAGGCTTGTTGTTCACCTCGGCGGTCGGCTTTGGTCTGGTTGCCGTGTTGGCATCGCTCGGCTTTATTTTCGCGGAACAGATCGTGTACCTGTTCCAAAAAAGTCCCGATGTCATTGCCATCGGCGTTCCTGCCCTGCGATATGCTTCGGTGGGTACCTTGTTCATGCCGTTGTCCATCCCCGTGAACATGTTGTACCAAAGCATCCGCAAAGCCGGTATTTCTTCGTTTTTGGCCTTGCTCCGCTCCGGCATGTTCCTCATCCCCTTGTTGCTCATTGGCTCGTATGTGCTCGGTTTAACCGGCATTCAGCTGGCGCAACCCATCACCGACGTACTGTGCGGTCTTGTCAGCATCCCGTTCATGTTACACTTCTTGTATAAAACCCCAAACAAAAAGATCGACCTTGCCGAATAGCAATAATCTATAAAAGCCCCACGCCTTTGTAGAGCAAAGGTGTGGGGCTTAAATTATGGGTTAAAATTGCCTTTGGTTGTGGTATACCCTTTTGAAAAGGAAAGAGCGGGACTCGCGCCCCGCTCTCCTTTGTCGCTTATTTTTCACTATACGCAATACCGTACATAAAAACCGTCGTACCGGTTATCTGGAATTGAACGTCCATAATCCCCGATGCACCCGCCCGCGTTGCTTTTTCAATCAATTGAAGTGCCGCAGAACTTTTTGCCTTTTCAATTTTTTTGCCATACATCTTACATTCCAGGCCAAAAATATTGCAAAACCAAACAGCAATGGCAGTAAAGAAACCAATACCATAAGTGGAACTTGCAGAAATGATTTTGATATGTTGAACGTCACTAATGTGTGCAGAAGAAAAGTTCATAGCACCAACCACCCTAATCTAAAACATTTGTTATATCGTCAAAATTTTTCGATTTCTTTTCTTTCGGATTTTCTTTTGGTTTTTCTTCAACTCTTTTTGTCGATATGAATATCGCCATGGCTATGGTTTGAGATATAAGGATAAAAGGAATGAGAATCTCAACAAACTTGGCATTAGCAATGGCATATGAAAAGGCATTTCCGTATACTACTTGCGGGCAATCCATTTTATACTTTACAAGACCGCCATTCAATTGATCGCTATAAAAATCACTTTGATATTCATACGAATAACAAAGTTCATCGTGTTTGTGCCCTGCGCCATAAGAATAAACATACTCACGCATCGCAAATGCAGCCGTAATAAAACTCATTATAATTGCCAAAACAACCCCTAATAAAAGAAGAATGATAAAAATTTTCTTTTTGGAGTATGATGCTTTTTTAATCGGTTGTTGTTCTTGCATATTGCACACTCCTTATCCCCTCACCACCTCTTTAAAGGTATGCGCCACGATTGTAGGGGTGTCATTTAATTTGATGTATCGGGCAACTTGCTAACCAATTTTCTCTTTTTTCGCCTACTGATCATGTCATGACACCTCTATTATATCTGTATTACAGATAAAAGTCAATATCTTTATTGCAGATATCGCATAATAGCCATGAGGTGATTGCGATGCAATTTAAGAACTTAAAAGGCATACGAGAAGATAGAGATATCCGGCAAAAAGAGATTGCTGCCTATTTGAACGTTTCTCAAAACACCTATTCACAGTATGAAACGGGTGTCATCTCCCTTACGGCAGAGGTGCTGATCAAATTAGCCGACTATTATCAAGTCAGTATCGACTATTTACTGGATAGGACCGATAATCCAAAATTACAAAAATGAGCCGCAAAAACGCGGCTCATTTTTATCGTATCACAAATTTTTTGTTTCCAATGAAATCGCACCTGTGCGATGAAATCCTCACTGCGTTCGGATGAAATCTGCTGCGCAGATGAAATTAAATCCGTCCTTTTTCCGACGAAGTCGGATTTCTTCACGCAAGTGATTTCATCCACCGTAGGTGGATTTATCCCGTCCGTAAGGACGGATTTAGTTGAAAAAAGGCACCCTTTGTCAGTGGACAAAGGGTGCCTATTTTCTGGTGGGCGTAAACGGACTCGAACCGCTGACCTCCTGCGTGTGAAGCAGGCGCTCTAACCAGCTGAGCTATACG
>JAFSIB010000036.1 GCA_017440005.1 Clostridia bacterium | reverse complement strand
GTTTATGGCATTGCTGGTGCTTGGCGTTTCGGAAATTCTGTTTAACCCTGATGCAACATATTCCATTTTGGGCGCACTCAAACAGTTTGCGTATTTTTTCTGTTACGTGATGGGGCTCAGCCTTGTAGAGGCGGAGAACACCAAGGACCCCTCGGATATAGCGATACTTCAAAAACGGTTTTATTGGATCAGCATCATGGTAGCAGTAGGACTGCTCATACACTACGCTCTCAACTGGGTGAACAACTATAACGTGTATGAAGGCCGCGATACCATTGACTTTTGGACCGATGTACCGATGGCGGCAACGGGTCAGGCGGCCATTGCCTGTATTCCGCTCAGCATTGCGATCGCGTGTATCTTTATGCCAACCAATCGGTGGATAAAACTGGCGTCGTGGGCAACCGTTGCGGTGGTGTTGGGATACAACCTGATTTTGGCCGGTAGAACCGCTTTTTTGATTACCGGTATTTTGTTGCTTATTGCCTTTGCGCATTATTTTTTGAAGATCAAAAACGGTCGTTTTCGCCTGATTCTGCTGCTGTTGTTGGTCATCGCTATAGTTGCGATCCTGTATGCCACAGATACCTTCGGCATCCGCACCATGATCGAGGACTCACAGTTTTATGCGCGTTTCTTTTCCGATCGGAGTAACCAACGGTTGGATGAAGACCAACGCTTGGGACGAAAATGGGAATATTTGCTGAACATGTGGCAATACCCGTTTGGCGGCAAGCATCTGCTGGGCCAGTTCGGTTACGCGCATGACATTTATTTCGACACGTATGATGAAGCCGGTATCTTTGGCTTTCTGGCGGTTGTGGCGTTTATGGCAAACTCCGTCGGCCATTTTCTGAAATGTGTGAAGGATCCGTCGTTGCCGTTCGCGTTCCGTCAAATGGTTTTGTGCATCTACGTGGCGATTTATATTATCTTCTTCTTGGAACCGGTTTTGCAGGGCATGCCGTGGTTGTTTACGTCTTTCTGCGTGATCGACGGGTGTATCAGTCGCATGCTGACGTTGCACCGACCCACACCGAAACGGCAAATGAGGTGTACAGCATGAGAGTAGCGGCAATCAACATTGCTGCAAACGGCAGTACCGGTAAGATCATGTTGGGAATCGCCGACGTGGCCGAGAAACGTGGACATACAGCACATACGTATTCGCCCATTCAGTTTGTGAGAGGGTTCAAAGAATCTTTTCCGGCGATACCGCACCATACGTATTTCGGCAGTCATGCGGAATCTTTTGTCCACTGTTACGTGGGGAGTTTCCTGGGCCAAAACGGGTTACATTCCCGAAAGGGAACGCGCCAACTGATTCGTCAGTTGGAAGCCTTTTCGCCCGATGTGATCCACCTGCACAACCTGCATCGGTTTTGCCTGAATCTGCCGATGTTGTTTTGGTACATCAAACAGCGCGATATCGCAGTTGTGTGGACGTTGCACGATTGTTGGGCGTTCACCGGCAACTGCGCACACTTTGCACTGGCAGGGTGTGATCGTTGGCAGACGGGCTGTCACCATTGTCCCCAGCCGCGGGTGTACCCGAAAATGTATTGCGATACCTCCAAGCGGATGTATGCGTTGAAGAAACAATGGTTCACGGGTGTGCGCAATGTAACGTTGGTCACACCGTCGGCTTGGTTGAAAGATTTGGCGGCGCAATCGTTTTTGAAAGACTATCCCGCCCGTGTGATCCACAACGGCATCGACCGTTCTGTTTTTAAGCCCACTGTCGGCAAGTTCCGCGAAAAATACGGCCTGCAAGATAAGAAAGTGATCTTAGGCGTGGCGTCGTTTTGGAATGATCGCAAAGGCTTGGATGTGTTTGCAAAGCTGGCCCACCGTCTGCCGGACGATTACCGCATCGTGTTGGTGGGGAGCGGTGCCGCAACCGTTGCCGACGACAACGTGATCGCCATCCGTCGCACGGAAAACCAAGCGGCTTTGGCGGAGTTGTACACGGCGGCGGACGTGCTGGTCAATCCCACCCGTGAAGACACCTTTCCCACCGTCAACTTGGAAGCGCTTGCCTGCGGGACACCCGTTGTCACGTTCCGCACGGGAGGCAGCCCTGAAACGGTGGATAAAACCTGCGGCAGCGTGGTGGAGATAGACGATATTGACGCCATGGAGCAGGAGATCGTGCGCGTG
>JAFSIB010000035.1 GCA_017440005.1 Clostridia bacterium | reverse complement strand
GCGTTCCATATCTGTTTTACGGGCAATGGCGGATAATGTGGGGGCGTGGAAGGATTGCACCCCAATCTCCGTCAGAAACAAACCGGCAGGTGCTTCGGATAGTACCGTGATCGTTTCCTCGTCCAACAAGTCGCCGGCAATCTCAAAATGAAAACACACATCGGTTGGGATCTCCCGCCCGTAATGTGTCAAAATAAAGCGAATCAACTCCAAGGCACGAGCGCGGTTGGCATTAAATGTGCGGTCAACAAACTTGATCGTCTTTGCCCCGCTTTGTGCCAGTTTCAAAATATCCTGTTGTGCGCGTTCCAAGGTGAAATACCGAACGTTACCGCACCGCCCCGATAAGCAAAACGCGCAGGAAAACGGACAACCGCGACTGGTTTCCAGATACGCGATCCTCCCCTGCAACGCCTTAAAATATTCCTCACAATACGGACTGGGCGGTACATCGTCCGTCACGTACGGTTCACCCGCAACAATCTTACCACCATCGCGATAAGAAATGCCGGACACAGAGCCAAGATCGTTATTGTCAGCAAGCGCGGTGAGCAACTGCGCAAACGGCAATTCTCCCTCACCGGACAGCACGTAATCCACCGCCGGCGTTGCCTGTAACAAATCTGCGGTACGGTACGCCACTTCGGGCCCACCCAAGACAATACGAATATCGGGATTTTTTTGCTTTAACAGCACACACAAGCGCAACACCGTCGGCACATTCCAGATATAGCAACAAAAACCGATCACATCCGCTTTTGCCGCCAAAAGGCGTTCCAACAAAACATCATCTGTTTCGTTGATCGTTCCCTCTAAAACCGAGGCGCTGACCATCTGAGGATCGGCATATTCCCGAATACCGGCGAGCAAACACCACGGTGCCAAAGACGAATGAATATATTGTGAATTGATCCCGCAGATCACCGCACGTATTGGCTTTTTCACGTAACGTCCCGCCTTTCTCATAAGATAGACACATTGTAACACACCATAAGAAATAGTCAAGATTTGTATTCCATCCAAGGCAAATAAAAAAAGAGCACATTCTGAAGGAATGTGCTCTTTTTTAGTAAATCCGCTCAACAAACTCCACAAGCGGTGTGATATCGTCTAAACTGTGCGGGTGGTGCCCACAGCCGGGTTTAAGCACCAACTGAATCGTGCCGCCTTGTTGACGGTATCGATCGTATAACACCTTTCCGTTTTCCTCAAACGGCACCACCGTGTCACTATCCCCCGCCACCAGAAAAATCGGCAGCTTGTGCTGCAACAACGTTTCTATATGATCGATCGGGTGGTTGCGATAGTTGATAAGATCTTGCAAAGTGAATCCCGTTGCCGAAACAAACTCTTCCATCATATCACTTCCCGCAACACCGACACCGGCAGGGCAGCTTAAGAAATTCAGTACAGGCGCGTCCAAATACAACCCGACGACACGTTCGGGGTGCGCCGCAGCAAAATATATCGCTTGCAAGCCGCCGCAACTCATACCAATCGGTAAGCATTGTTTGTGCAGTTTGAATTCTTCGTGCAGGAATGCACAAAACGCCTCTTTCACAGCATCGTCCGACGGATGATGCCACCGCGTTTGGTTTTGAACGTATGCCACGTGGTATCCGCGTTCAAGCATTGCCAATTCCAACGTGGGAAAGGCGCTGAAATACTCCGTTTTGAGTAACCACTTGTGCCCTTCGCACGGCGTTTTCGGACAAGCAAGTCTTGCCTGCCTGCCCTGAAACTCAAATTCCAAGCACGGGTGTCCGTACCACATTCCTTGCGTATATTCCATCAACGATCACCGCGCAACTGCTCAAAGCCCTGCATCCAAGCACGCTTGATCAGTTCGTGTCCCATAGCGGACGGATGCACGCCATCGCCCAACCAATAGGTAGGCGGCGCTGTCAAAGCCGCTTTGTCAAACATCTCCTGCAGTGGCACAAATACCAGATTATACCGTTCGGCAATGCGTTTAGCGCGTACCGCACGTTCTTCCACACCGCCGCGGAATTGCTGCCATTTATCGGGGATCGCTTCGCAATCGTCTGTGGAAGGGCCTTTTAAGCAGAACGGTTCTAAAATCATGATGCGAATATCCGGCAGCGCCTCTTGAATTTCCTCAATCAGCATACCGTAAATTTTCTCAAATTTGTCTGCTGCCACACCGTTGTGAGAAGCCAGCTCATGCCAAACATCGTTGACACCGATCAAAATGCTCATGTAATCCGGCTTCAAATTGAGAATATCAGCCTTGATACGGGCATACAGGTCAACAATGCGGTTGCCGCTGACACCGCGATTTTGAAACACGAATTCTTGCGGATAATCCGTGCCGAATTGTGCTTTAACAAACAACGGATATCCCGTTCCGACCGCTTCGAAGTTGTCGCGGCTTCTTCCGCAATCGGTAATGGAATCCCCTTGAAATAAAATTGTTTTCACATTTAACACGTCCCCTCATATGACTTTACATGAATATTATCACAAAAATTATCCTAAAACAACCCGAACGTGGTGTTTTTTTCCGTCTTCTGTATACGGTATGAATGCCTGCTCCAGCAGGACGCCATCCAGCTCAATGGAAGCAACACCGCTTTGTACGTGGTGAGGATTTTCGATTTCCAAGCAATACCGATTTCCACGGAACTGCCGTTCAAAGCGACAAGCATCCCATTCAGACGGAATGCACGGTGCAATTACAATGCCGTGATAGGTCGGTTGGAAACCCATCATCTCCTGTGTAACGGCACGGAATACCCATCCTGCCGTACCGCTGATCCAACCGAACATGGCAAAACCCGGGCGCGGATTATCCGGCCCTAAATACATGTTGGTAAACGCATATGGTTCGCAACCGGATACTTCGGTAGGATTATTCGCGGCATCCGGCATCACCTTTTGCAACGTTCGATAAGCGGCATCCCCTCGACCGAGCATACAATCTGCCACCATTTTGAAAGCACTGCCGTGGCAATACGGGCATCCGTTCTCCCAGATACCGGGTACAAATTCCGTTAACCGTCCAATGGATAAATCGGGCGACGTATAGGCAGGTGACAAGGTCAACGAACCATACGGGCATTCCAACCGTTGATCTACCTGCCGCATGACCTGTTGTAACCGTTCAACGGGAGCAATACGGCTGATAACTGCCCATGTTTGCGGATTGAGGTACATCGAGCCCTCCGCCTCTGTGTGCGAACCAACCGCGCGCCCCTCATCGTTATAACCTTCTAAAAACCACTCGCCGTCCCAGGCAACGTCATTCACCACCACGCGCAATTCATCAGCCATGGTGTGCAGTTTTTGCAACAGTTGGTTATCATTTTGGATCTGTTCGGCCATTTCGATCATTTGCAATATGGCATAGTGCAAAGCGATCGCGGTCCACGCCGACTCCCCTTTGCCACCTTGACCGATACCGGTCAGCGAATCGTTCCAATCGCCGCAATGTGCAAGCACCAATCCGTGTGCGCCGCGATCATGGTACGAGTGCGTTACCGCACGAACACAATGTTCCCACACCGTGCCAACGGTGCCATCCAAAAACGGAAGCGGTAATTCCAAGAAAGCAAAATCGGCGGTTTCTTTCAGATATCCGTTCACCGCCATGGGGATCCACACCTGGCTGTCGGAATAATGCCGTTCGTTAAGAGGCAACCAGCCGCGCGGTGCGTGTCCGTCAGCATATTGATGGCAAAGCGCTTCAGTGATCTTGTCGCGTGCCGCATCGGCATCAAAACTGGTATACCCCCAAGCATCCTGCAACGCATCACGGTATCCGCGGGAAGCCCCGCGCCCCACCTGGGCACACAAAATCACTTGCTGTTTTGTCCAGGTGTTAAACAAGTTATTCACACGTTCATCTGGTGTTTCGATCACCATGGCGCGCGTTTGCTGTTCCTTTGCTTCAGCCAGTTTTTCAAATTCCAGCTCAATTGCCCGCGGCGCAAACAGGACATCGCACATTGCACGTGCATCCTCAGGCACACCGCATGAACCGATCAGGATATGTACGGTTTCACTCTGCCCCGGTTCTAACTCAAACCACAGTTCCATTGCACCTGCCAAGCGTTCACAGTTGCCCAGTGTATTTGAGCAACCGCCATTTTTCAGTGCTTGCGGCATTGCCACGTTACCGTACACGCCCAAAAAGGCGTTCCAACTCGTATCAAACGAAGCAAAAGGTTTACTGGATGCCATAAACCCGTTGTACCGATCATGCAGGCGCTCGTTTGCGGTGTTCCACGCATACAAAATCGAACGGGATTCATCCACCGAAGTCGATAAATAACTGAAATAATCGCTTTTCGGTACATACCCTTCCAAAGACCATTCCACCGCAGGGAACAACTGCACCGTGCGGTGAGTGCTGCTGTGATTCGTCAACGTTACCGTCCAGATCTCACACGGATGTTCCCGATCCACAAACACGCGCGTACAACCGGCAATGTCATCAAAGCGACTCTCGTATATGGCATATCCCAGCCCCATGACACAACGGTAATCTTGCAACGATGCATCCGTCGGATAGCCGGCAACTCCCCACACCGCTTTACTGTCGGCATCCCGTAAATAGAAGAAACGGTTGCCGTCATTAATCAGTTTCACCCGTCCTTCGGGTTGGATATACGTGGCAGTAATGTTAGTTTTGTCGCAGTATAAACCGTGCCCTGTTGCCACATGGTTGAAAGCCGATAAAAAGCAATCGTTCCACGAATAATTGAGAAGCGGGCGCGGAAAATCCGCGGTTTTCAGCACGTATTCCCGTCCGTTGTTTTGAAAATAGCGCGTTTTCTGTTCCATACGTTTTATCCTTCCACACGGACAACTAATCCATCGTGCAAATCGGCAGAGGGAATGTACAGCGTTTCAGTCTGCATCAATTCGTTGTATTCCGTCTTTGCTTTCACGCCATCCACGT
>JAFSIB010000034.1 GCA_017440005.1 Clostridia bacterium | reverse complement strand
GAGAGTATTGATATGAAAACAAGAGCAGTACGTCTTTACGGTGAACGTGATCTCCGCTTGGAAGAATTTGAACTCCCTGCCTTAAAAAACGGCGAATTGCTGGTGAAAGTGATTTCCGACAGTGTTTGCATGTCAACGTACAAAACCGCAATGCAGGGTGCTAAACATCTGCGTGTACCGGATAACGTGGCAGAACATCCGGTGATCATCGGTCATGAGTTTTGTGCCGAGGTAGTGGAAGTAACGGATAAATGGAAAGATCGTTTCCAAGTTGGCGACAAAGTGGCCATGCCTCCTGTTCTTTCCTATTTAGGCGGCGTGGATACGGTTGGGTATTCGTTCGGTGAGATCGGCGGTGTGTCCACGTATTCCATCATTTATGACCATATCATTGAGAACGATTATCTGATCAAGATCAACAGCGATTCCTATTTCAGCGGTTCGCTGATTGAACCCGCTTCCTGCGTTATTCGCGGTTACAAGGCCTCCAACCATTTAAATGAAAAGCTTCTCCCCTTTACCAACATTCGTGAAAACGGCAAGGTTGCCATTTTGGCAGGATGCGGACCGATGGGACTGGTGGCAATCGATATTGCGCTGCACGGTGATGTGAAACCGTCGCTGGTGGTGGTTACCGATCTTAACCAGGAACGCCTTGACCGCGCAGAGCAGCTCTTTGACCCCAAAGCGGCGGCAAAAGACGGCATTACCCTGATCTTTGCCAACACGGCGGATCAAGATAAATTGCTCTCGTTCACGGACGGAAAAGGGTACGATGACGTATTCGTATATGCTCCCGTGCCGTCGGTTGTCGAACTCGGTGACGCCATACTGGGCTTTGACGGTTGTCTGAATTTCTTTGCGGGACCGATGGACAAAAAGTTTAGTGCACCGTTTAATTTCTATAACGTGCATTACGCGCAACACCACGTTGCCGGCACCAGCGGTAGCGTGCCCGAAGATATGCACGATATCGTACGTCTGATTGGCGAAAAACGCATTGATCCCGCAGTTATGGTCACCCACATCGGCGGCATTGATGCGGCGATCGATACCACTCTCCGTTTACCCGAAATCGAGGGCGGTAAAAAACTGATCTACACGCACATTGAACTGCCGTTGACGGCGATCAACGATTTTGAGAAACTCGGTAAAATCGATGAGCGGTTTGCGGAACTCGACAGATTGGTGAAAGCACACAACGGTCTGTGGTGCTCCGAAGCGGAACAGTACTTATTAAGCCATTTCTGATATCAGATAAAGAAGCATCCTGAAATCATCAGGATGCTTCTTTTTGTTCTTGCAAAGCAACATTTTGCGCCGTTTCCAACATATTCTCCGCAAAGATGGCGTAGCCTTTGGTGGGGTCGTTAACGAATACGTGGGTAACAGCACCGACAAGTTTACCGTTTTGCACAATAGGACTACCACTCATCCCCTGCACAATGCCGCCGGTTTTCTCCAGTAACGTTTTATCGGTGATCTCCACCACCATGCTGCGTGTGCCGGTGGTGTCACGGTATCGGATTTGGGATATCTTGATATCGTACCATTGCGGCTTGTTTCCGGAAACGGTTGTGTAGATCTGTGCATCGCCGGTTGTAATATCCTGCTTCAACATGATCGGTATATACTGCCCGAGAACAGTTCCTGCATCAACGGTGCCGTAAACACCGCGGTCACAGTTTTTGAGCAACGCGCCGAACGTGCCGAAATCAAAGCCGCCGCGCAGTTCACCCGGTGTTCCCGCTTCGCTCTTGGTTACACCGTAAATACGGGCAGGAACGATCTCTCCGGAAGAGATCGGAATCACGTTGCCGGTGTCCACGTCACACACCGCATGTCCCAAACCGGCCAATACGTTGCTTTTTGGATCATAAAACGTCACCGTACCGATACCGGCAGAACTGTCGCGAACCCAAATGCCGATTTTATAACAATTTTCTTTTACGGATTTTGCCGGGGTTACGGTAGCGGAAAAATCCACGTTATCCCGTCTGACACGAAATTCCATGGGTTTTCCGTTTGACAGTTTGACCGCTTGTGATACCTCTTCATTGGTATATACTGTTTTACCGTTGATGGAAAGAATAATATCCCCCACCCGAATTCCCGCGTTTTTGGCGGGATAGGTACCGCCGGAACGCGTATCCACGTCCGAAAGTGATACCACCATCACGCCATCGGCGTATAACTTGATCCCAAACGGAAATCCGCCCAGTACCACGTCCCCTTCTTTTACAACCGAAACTGTCACGTCTTTGATTGGAAACACGCCGAGCCACCCCAATGTGACCGTATAATCCGATCCCGCTTGCGAGTCGGATGTCGATATCACGGTTTGGTCCGGATCAACGGTTTGTATCGGGTAAACGGTTTTGCCCACGCTCAACGTTTTGCCTTCTTCCACCTGAAATACGTCGGGCAATTGAATGATCAAATACACAATACCGCCCAACGCGATCAGCGCACAAACGGTAATGAGTATACATAAAATGCGAATTGTTTTTTCCATGGTTTTTCCTCGTTTTAAAATGCGTTTGCCATAGTTACTGTTCCGCATTGCCATGATAAATATGAATAGGAAATATCCCCGATTTTGCCAACAAAAACACATACCCGACAAGAAAAGAAAAATTTTTTGAAAACATATAGGAAAATTTGAAAAGATATGGTATACTGGACAGGAATTGAGGTGTTTTTACATGAAAGGACCCAAAGGAATGGTAGATCTCACCATCCGTTTGAATAAGAATACCTGCTATTTTTTAAAGACGGGAAAATGCTCGTTAAACGTGGTGGAAGATTTTTCGATTTCACCGAGCACAAAACTGTCAACCGGTGATTTGTTATACTGCCCCAAGTTGTACAAAACCATGCGCACCAAAAAAGAGCAGATGCGCCCCATCACCATTGCCCTTTGCGAATGCGGGCACGGCGAAGTGTTATCCGGTCATCAACGTGCCTGCATTGCCAGTCAGCGCAACGTGGCGTTACCCATCCGCGCGGCGGATGAGGAATTGCGTCCTGCTTGTTCGGTATGCGGCGGTCAGATGACGTTTGATACGGTGGAAAACGACAGTGGAGCGCGCATCGTAACGTTACCTGCCGTGGCTATTTTGGACGAAGAAACCGCAAGCGAGGAATAACACGTGTTGACAGAAAAATCACACATCATGGATGAAAGTGCCGTCAAACGCACGTTGGTGCGCATGGCACATGAGATCGTGGAAAAGAATGCCGGCTGCGATACGTTGTGTTTACTGGGCATCCAGCGCCGCGGTGTACCGCTTGCGCAACGATTGGCGGAGAATATCCGCTCTTTTTCCGATATCACAGTGGAAGTCGGTTCTCTTGATATTACGTTGTATCGTGATGATCTGGACGGCATGAACGTGGATCCGATCGTCAACAGCACCAAGATCGATTTTTCGGTGAAAGATCGTACCGTGGTGTTGGTGGATGATGTGATCTATACGGGGCGCACGATTCGGGCAGCATTGGAAGCCGTCATCAAAAAAGAACGTCCCCAACGCATCCAACTTGCCGTGCTCATTGATCGTGGGCACCGTGAACTGCCGATTCGCGGCGATTTTGTCGGTAAAAACCTGCCGACATCACGCAAAGAAGTGGTTGCGGTATATGTGCCGGAAATTGACGGCGATATGGGCGTTGCCATTTTTGATAAGACAGAATAAAAACCGTTCAGGAAAACTCCTGAACGGTTTTTTCTATGTATCTTCTTCTCTTCTGTATTTTTCACGGGTTGCCAATCCGCCGCGGATGTGGCGTTGTGCCTTGTTGATCTCCAGTACACGCCGTACTTCGCCGTATAACTGCGGATTCACAAACTGTAAGCGGTCTGCAACATCTTTATGTACCGTCGATTTTGAAATATGAAACTGCTTTGCTGCAGCGCGAACCGTCGTTTTATTCTCTATGATATATTCACCAAGTTCGATTGCACGTTCTTCAACTGTACCGTTCATTCTCTCACCCCACCGTTTCGTGTTCCATACACTATACGGGGAATTGTGAGAAATTATACCAAGCCTTTTATAGGAGAAAAGAAAAACAGCGCGGTTTATATACCGTGCTGTTTTTACTGTTACAAAATGTTCAACCGATACTTTGCCGTACCAGATTCAGCATGTTATCCGTGTTGCTGGTGTACTGCAACGGGGTGAATTCCGCAACCTGTTCTAACGCGGTTTCCAGTTGGTCCACCTGATAAGCGGGAATAATAAAACCGGATTCCGCAAAATTTTCAATAATTTGAAGCTGATGATCGTTTACGTGTTCACCGTACTGTTCCAAGCGAGGGACGGCGATCACTTTTTTCCCGGATCGCAACGCTTGCGTGATAGTACCCACACCGCCATGTGTGATCAACAAACTGCAGGTACCCAACAATTCATGAAATTGATCCATAGGAATCAGGTCAAAAATCTTCAAATGTTCAGATTGATACTTAGTATATCCGGACTGGACAATGACTTCTTCTTGAATCTTACCGGCTATTACCAGCCGCTCAATTTCCTGAATTAAACGAATGAAACTTTTATCATTCGTTCCCAATGTAACTAAGATCAATATATCCATCCTCCAAAAACTGCTTTGGGGTACAATTCCAACATAGATTCCCATTGCACAATAAAGACATCGGCGATGGGATAAACCATTGAACCGGATTTCGTTTTGGTTTTGCGATTGGCAAAGGTTTCAATGAAAATAACTTTTTTACCGAGTAATTTGGCCATGTAACACATGGGAACCGCTGTATGCGTACCGGTTGTCACAACAACATCCGGGCGTACTTTTAACAGGATCACGAGCGACTTTACGATGTTGTAAAGGAACTTGAACAGGTATGAAAACAAATGTGATTTTGTTCCGTACACCAAGTACATGACCTTGTTGGGGTACTTGTCCAAAAGGCCCATATTGGATTTTGTTTTTTCCGTAACAATGTAAGAATCATATTCCGCAAACAGTGGTTCCAACTGTAACAGTTCCGACAAATGACCACCGGTGCTGGATATGAAAATTACCCGCTTCATCCCAAATTACACCCACTTCATACTGATATCACAAATGGAGTATGATATTACATAGAAAAATCATATCATACTGACCGACAATTTTCAAGGGGATTTCCATAAAAAATCAGATGTGCAAAAGATTGTTATGCAGCATCTTTTGTGCTGCTAACAAAATACCGATCTTTCCGGAATGAAAATTGAGACCGCCCTGCATATACACGGCAAACGGATCACGAAGCGGTGCGTCGGCGGATAATTCAATCGAGGAACCAAGTGTAAACGCACCGGCCGCCATGATTACCTGATTGTCATACCCGGGCATGTCCCAAGGCTCCGGCGTAACAAACGCATCCACGGGGGCTCCGCTTTGAATTCCCTGGCAAAATGCAATCAAAGCTTCGGCGTTTTCAAGACAGATTGCTTGTATGATATCCGCCCGTTTTTCCTGCGAGGAAGGCGAGCAGGTATACCCTAACAATTCAAAAAGAGAAGCCGCATATACAGCGGTCTTTAGTGCTTCGCCAACCACGTGCGGCGCATGGAACAATCCCATAAACAACGTACGGTTGTGTCCCAAAGATGCACCCACTTCCCTGCCTAAACCGGGCGTTGTCATGCGATAGGAACACTGTTCCACGAGATCACGGCGACCACAGATATATCCGCCGTTTTCCGCGATACCGCCACCGGGATTTTTGATCAAAGAACCTGCCATCAAGTCTACGCCGACGGCGGTCGGTTCACATTTTTCCACAAATTCTCCGTAGCAGTTATCGGTGAAGATGATGACGTCTTCACGAACAGAGCGAACAGTTTTCACGATCTCCTCAATATCGGCAACAGAAAGCGAGGGCCTTAAGTCATATCCACGTGAACGTTGAATATGTACCATACGTATAGACGGATCTTCACGCAAAGCAGTAATAATGCCGTTTAAATCGGGTTTTCCGTCGATCAACGCCACTTCACGGTATCCAACTCCATATTCGGTCAACGAGCCGCTGGAAGGCTTATCTGCGCCAATGACACCAATTAACGTGTCGTACGGGGTGCCGGTGGCGGCCAATAACGTGTCACCGGGGCGTAACACGCCAAACAAAGACAATGTGATGGCGTGCGTACCGCACAGAATACTGTGACGCACCAGCGCATCTTCTGCACCCATGATATCCGCAAAAACTTCCTCCAATACATCCCGTCCGCGATCGCCGTAACCGTATCCGGTTGTCGCAGCAAAGTGGCTTTCGCTTACTTTATGACGGATAAAAGCCGATAACACTTTCTGTTGATTATACTCTGTTACGGCTTCAATATTCGCAAACATATCCTGCACATTCGCAAGCGCCTTATCAGACAACGCTTGTAAACGGGCATCTACTTCAAAAAAACTCATGTACCTGTTACATCCTTTCAATCACAGTCACCGTGCCACGGTCTACAAAACCTAATGACAAATACAGACGGTGCGCCGACTCGTTATACGGGCAGATCCACACCGTTTTCCCTTCTTTTTGCAAGGCGGCAGTTAGTGCATTAACACACTGACCGGCATATCCGCGGCAACGGAATGCAGGATCTGTGGCAACGCCTCCGATTAAAGCTCCGTTCCCCCACTCCGCCACTGTCATGGCGGCAGATGCGATACCACCATCTTCTTTGATAACGGTTTGTCGGCACAATCCATGCCGCGTACGGTAGGACACATCCAGATACCACGGTTCAAACGGGGGCAAATCGTCAAAATACGATTCTAAAAATGTGTATAGTTCTTGTAATGCGGGAGAATTTAAACCGCACACGTTCGGTGTGTGGGTAGCGGACATGGCTGTAAAGCGAGTTGCCTTGCCACTCATGATATCGGGAAGCGTGGTATACACCTTGCCCACAGTCGGCTGCATTTGCAAAAATGCACCGATCTCTTCTCCATCCTCTTGTGGTGCACACACAATTGCTTGTGTATCCATCATGCCGATGCAACCGCCGTGTTCCGTTTCAAAAAACTGTGCGAACTTTGTACGCGAATAGGCTTCCCACCAGGCGGACAGACGACCGGAAACAACGTCATTCCCGCTCACAAAACCACGCGGTAACTCGTTTTCTATTAAACGGATCATACCGAAAACTCCCAAGACGGCAGATGATCACGTAAGATCTTCAATAAGTGCAACGTATGCTCGGCATCCTTTTGACTGTACACACTTGCCGGTGAATGGATATACCGACAAGGCATGGAAACCGCCGCCACACGCGAACCGACACCTGTCAATTGGAAAGCACGTGAGTCATTCCCGCCGGCAACGGTGGTTTTGGTTTGTGTCGGAATATCATGCTCCGTGGCAATCTGCCGAATTTCCCGATACAAGTCATGGTCGTACAACGTTCCGCGGTCCATAAACGATACCACCGGGCCGCACCCAAAAGTTGTTACGTGGTTTTCTTTTGCAACGCCTAATAAATCCGATGCGGTGGTGGAATCGATCACCACGGAAATCTCCGGTTGCAAGGCAAAGGCGGCTGTTGTGGCACCGCGCGTACCGATCTCTTCCTGCACGGTAAAAACAAACGTAATATCGCATTTCGGGACGGTACGAGCCAGTTGCAACAACAAGGCGCACCCAATGCGGTCATCCAGTGCTTTGGCGCACACGCTTTGATCGTCCAAAGCAAAACATTCCGTTGAAAATGTGACAGCATCGCCCTCGCAAGCAACGTTTCGGGCTTCAGCTTCCGAATCTGCACCAATATCAATTCGCATGGAAGAACGGGCGGGTACGGTGTTCTTTTCATCACCGGAACAGAGATGTACCGCTTTTCCACCGATAACACCGATATGTCCGTTCACATAAACGGTTTTCCCAAACAATGCGTCTTTGTTGATACCGCCGACAACATCAAACCGTAAATACCCATCGTCCGTAATACCGGTCACAATACCGCCCACTTCATCCATGTGCGCGGCAAACACCACGCGGTGCGGTGCCGGATTTTCACCTTTCAAAGTAACGATACAATTCCCCAAGGAATCGGTACGGATATCACTTACCGCGGGGGCGTTTTTCAAGTGTTCGACAATATACTCACGCACGGAGGATTCCTGTCCCGAAATCCCGGATAATGCACACAATTCCCGAATCATGTTATGCACGGGCCGGCACCTCCCCTTTGCGAATGTATGCCGCCATCAAGCGAGCCGTTGACTCCACGTCTGATAACGAAATCACTTCCGTTGGTGTGTGCATATAGCGAAGCGGAACGGATAACAGCGCCGTGGGGATTCCGCTTGCCGTAATACTCATCACGTCCGCATCAGTACCGGTCGTTCCGCCCGTCACTTCCCATTGGTACGGAATCTTCTCTTCTTCCGCTAACCGATGCAAGGCTTTTGTCATATCCCGATTGAGTATCGGTGCCATACCGAGCATTACGCCTTTTCCCAAGACACCGCATTGTGTGCGGTCGGCATCCGGTGTATGAGCAAAGCTGACGTCAACAACCAGTGCTGCGTCAGGGCACAGTGAAAAAGCAGCTGTTTTGGCACCGCGAAGTCCCAATTCTTCCTGCGTACAGAAAGCAACCGCAATATTTACCGGCAAGGCTTGTCCTTCAAGAAGATCCAGTGTTTGTAAAACAGCAGCAACGCCCGCGCGGTTGTCCAAGGCTTTGGCACAAACGCGGTCGTTGAGCAATTCTTCAAAATGAGGGCGGAACGATACACGGGTACCAACGGTTACAGAAGCCGTCTGATGACGACCGATATCAATCACCCGATCCGTCAGTTCCGGCAGTTGTGCATCTTCTTTTGCAAGATGTGCCGGTATCACACCAAACACGCCGTTGATCGGCGGGTCACATTGGACCGTCACAGGAGCGGCGGATAACACACGGTTATCCGCCCCACCGCATGCCGAAACACGCAAAAAACCGTCTTCGATCTGTGTGACAACAAAACCGATTTCGTCAATGTGCGCTTCCAGCAAAACCGTCGGTGCATCTTTTTCAGCAGACGGAATCATGCCCCATACATTTCCCAGCGCATCGCGTTGTATATCGCTTGTATACTGCGATAACAATGCAGACGCGATGTCAGCAGCCTCCGAACAACCGTTGACACCGCATGCACAACATAGGTCGCGCAATACTGTTTTTAAGTTCATACGATAAACACCTTACAATTCCAAAACGAGTCGTTTAAAATGATCGCCGCGTTCTTCAAAATTCGTATACATATCAAAACTGGCACTGGCAGGCGACATGAAGACAATATCACCGCTCTTTGCCTCTTTTTCTGCCGTTTTTACCGCTTCTGCCATATCGGCAACACGGATGATAGGCAGATCCGAAACCGCGCGTATTGCCGTTTCTATGGCGTTGGCGGTGGCACCCAGTAAAATGGCGGTTTTAACCGTATCCTTTGCAACGGGACCGAGCGGGTCATACGGAATATGCTTATCATATCCACCTGCAATTAAAATCACTTTACGGTCAAACGAGCGCAAACCGGCAATCGTGCGCGAAGGACTGCTGCCGATGGAATCGTTATACCAGCGCACGCCATCACGCTCGCGTACCAATTCACTGCGATGCGGAACACCGCTGAACGTCCGCGCGTAGTCGGCCATAATTTCAACGGGGACTTCTCCCCAAACAGCGGCAAATGCCGCTAAAAAGTTTTCAATATTATGCACACCGGGAATACGGATCTCACAAGCCGGTAATATCGGAACAGTGGTAACGCCGTCAGTACCGTACAGTATGCCGTCTTCACCCAGATACGTACCGCGTTTCACCGGATGTTTGCGCGAAAAATACCAAACCTCTCCGACACAACTGTCCGCAAAAGATGCCGTGATCTCATTATCAGCATTCAAAACCGCGCGATCTTGCGGGCGTTGATGGGCAACCAGGTTCTTTTTGGCATCAATATATTCCTGCATATCGGTGTGCCAATCCAGATGATTGGGTGCAACGTTGGTGACAACGGCTACGTGTGGGCTTTGCTCCATCATGGTAAGTTGGAAACTGGAAAGTTCCACAACCGCCGCATGGTGTGATTCCACGTTTTCAATGATCGGTAACAACGCTCTGCCAATATTTCCGCCCAAATGCACCGTTTTCTTTGCCGCTTCCAACAGTCCGGCAATCACGGTTGTGGTGGTGGTTTTGCCGTCCGAACCGGTTACCGCATAGATAGGAGCAGGACAAAGATCAAAAAATAACTCCATTTCGGACGTAACGGTTTTCCCCTCTTCACGCGCCTTCTGAAACGGCGGCAGATACGGTTTCATACCGGGTGTACGCAAGATCAACTGAGCATCCAGTGTGTCCAAATACTGCTCACCCAGTTGGAGAGTGGCACCGGCAGATGCTAATTTTTCGGCAGTTTCCCCCAGTTCTTCACGCGTATGTTTATCGCACGCGATAACTGAAATACCGTGACTTAATAACTGTAAAATTACCGGCGTATTGTTCCGGCCGATTCCACACACGGCAACGGTTTTACCTTGCAGTGATTGATAAAACTCACCGATATTCATGTATATCTGCACACCCTTTAAAATGATTTTGAGATCAATCGTTTGAAAAACGAGAAAGTTTCAAAAGCCCGAACAAGCCGCCGATAAACAGAATCGCGGCAACCAAGATGGTCAGGCACCAGTGCCACCACGCGGACAATGCTCCGAATCCCGGGATAATATACTCGGCAAAAATATCACCGAGTGAGCCGATGACAAAGCCGATGATTACACTGTACGTCGGTGCCGTAAAGCGATTCATCGCCCATTCAAGCGGCTTGGTAATGGCAAAAATACCCACGATCAGCGAAATGCCGATAATCGCCAGCGCCGGCAACGGAAGCGATAAAATGCTGGTGATACCCAAAATGATGAGCATATGTGACGTGCTGATACCGGGTAAGACCAGCGCAATGGAAACCACAAGACCGGTTACCACCCACAACGCAATGTTGGGTAAGGTGACCGTACCGGTTGTTTCCACCAAGGACACAACGTCGGCGCCGATGACCCCGAGCCATTTCAGAATATCCAGAATGTGAGCTACACCCAGTACGATCGCCACACCGAGCAATCCCCACAACACGGTGGATACAACAAATTTAGCCGATGCTTTTTCCGGCTTGATTTTACTCATCAAAGTCGGAATACCGCCGATCACAGCACCGAAGAACAAAGCGGATACGGGAATCGGAAAGATTTCCAACAACCGTCCAATCAGTTCGTAAAACAGAACTAAACCGATTGCGGCACCACCGCCGAACCGCACCAAAAACCATGCATTGTTTTTAAAGTCTTTACGGATCCCGTTGATCGCATTCAACAAACGGTCATAAATGCCGAGTACAATTGCCATTGTACCGCCGCTGACACCGGGTACTGCCATGGACGAACCTATGATAAAACCTTTTATGGCTACCATAAAACGGTTGAGAAAACCTTTCATCGTATATCCTCTCCTTTACAACACAGTATTGTACACCAAAATTTAGTATTTGTCACGACAAATATTGAAATTTTACCCAAAATACAGTATACTGATGGCAAGCGACAAGTTTTGAATCGGAGGAATGCGGTATGAGCCCGAAAGAACGGTTTATTGAGATCTATAAACAGTATATCAAACGTGAAGGTTCCGATAAATTTTTGGAATATTTGCTGTCGAAATCCAGTGACTTTTTCACAGCACCTGCCAGCACACGGTTTCACGGTTCACATGAAGGCGGTCTGGTCGAGCACAGTTTGAACGTATACGATTGTTTGCACCAGTATCTGCACCGTGAGCGTGTGCAGGAAGTTTACGGATTGAATTACGATGAAGAAAGTATTGCCATCGTTTCACTGTTGCACGACGTTTGTAAAATCAACTGTTATAAACCGGGTACACGTAACGTAAAAGACGAAAACGGCGTTTGGCAAAAAGTGCCGACGTATGAATTTGAGGATAACCTCCCGTACGGTCACGGCGAGAAATCCGTGTACATCCTGTCCGGCTATATGCGGCTGACGCGCGAAGAGGCCTTTGCCATCCGGTATCACATGGGATTTGCCGGTAATGAGGATGAACGAAACGTCGGTAAAGCATTTTCCATGTATCCGTTATCCTTTGCGCTGTCTGTTGCCGATATGGAAGCCACCTATTTCTTGGAGGAGTAACACATGCAAGAGTCCCGCAGTTTGCCCCGCTGCCCGTTATCCAAAAAGTGCGGCGGCTGTCAGTTACAGAACATGAGTTATGCGCATCAATTAGCCTATAAGCAAGAGAAAGTGATCTCGCTTCTGGGGCGTTTCCATCATGTTTCGCCGATTATCGGCATGGATCATCCGTATCATTACCGCAACAAGGTACAAGCCGCATTTGGCATGACCCGTCGCGGCGAAATTCTTTCCGGCGTCTATCAATCCAGTACGCATCGCATTGTAAAGGTGGATGCTTGTCAGATAGAAGATGCCGTTGCTGACAAGATCATTGTCACGATCCGCCGTCTGTTACCGGAATTTCAGATGTTGCCATACCAGGAAAACAGTCGAAAAGGCTTCTTGCGGCATGTACTTGTACGCCGCGGCTTTACAAGCGGACAGATCATGGTCGTGCTGGTTGCGGCACATTCAATGTTTCCGTTAAAGAAAAAATTTGTGCAAGCTTTACTCCATCATCATCCCGAGATCAGCACTGTGGTTCTTAATGTCAATCCGCATCAGACCAGTATGGTGCTTGGCGAACGCGAGGAAGTATTGTTCGGTAACGGATACATTGAGGATACTTTGTGCGGTTGTCGGTTTCGTATCTCCCCTCGCTCATTTTATCAAATCAACCCCTTGCAAACTGAAATTTTATACCGAAAAGCCATTGAGTTTGCCGGCTTGACAGGAAATGAAAACGTACTGGATGCATACTGCGGAATCGGAACGATCGGTATGATCGCCGCTTCGTCTGCCAAACAGGTCGTAGGTGTTGAATTGAACGGTGATGCGGTGCGGGATGCACGGATCAATGCCAAGTTGAATAACATTCAAAACATTCATTTCATTAAAGCGGATGCCGGTGAGTATATGGTGGAATTGGCACGTGAATCGCAACCTATTGACGTTGTGCTCATGGACCCGCCGCGCGCCGGCAGTGACAAACCGTTTTTGGAATCGGTTATTACGTTATCTCCCAAAAAGATCGTGTATATCTCTTGTAATCCCGAAACACAAGCGCGCGATCTTCGCTTTTTAACCCAAAACGGTTACCGTGTCAAAGCGATCCAACCGGTCGATATGTTCCCCCATACTGCGCACATTGAATGTATTGCTTTATTAGAACGAAAAGCGTAATGAGCAGCATCCCTTTACGGATGCTGCTCATTTTTTATATATGCCAAATATCGTTGGCATATTCTTTTACGGTTCTGTCACTGGAAAAATAACCCGCATTGGCAATATTTATGAAGGCTTTACGGTCAAAGGACTTGCGATCGGCATAATCCCGGTTCGCTTGCAATCGTGTTGACGAATACGATGCAAAATCCCCCAACACAAAATAAGGGTCCGGTAAGTGCCAATCCGTTCCCACGATCAGCGAGTCGTACAGTTCGCGAAACATACCCGTGCCTCCATCGTCAAATGTGCCGTCCACCAGCGTGTTGACAACACGTGCAAGCGCGGGATTATTCTCCAAGACGGTTTGCGGGACATACGTCATGCGCATGCTTTCGATCGTTTCCACCCGAGCACCGAAAATATAGTTGTTCTCTTCCCCCGCTCTTTCAACGATCTCAATGTTGGCGCCGTCATACGTACCAAGTGTAACAGCTCCGTTGAGCATGAATTTCATGTTGCCGGTGCCGGATGCTTCCGTGCCGGCTGTAGAAATTTGTTCGGATATATCGGTGGCGGGGATCAGTTTTTCTGCACACGATACCGTATAGTTTGGCAAAAACAGCACCTGCATCCGATCCCATACGGTTGAATCTTTGTTCACCAGCTCGGCAATTTCATTGATAAATTTGATGATAGCTTTGGCACGGTAATATCCCGGTGCCGCTTTTGCCGCAAACAAAAAAGCGGTCGGCGTGAAAGCGGTAATACGCCCTTCTTTGATGCCGTAATAGATATCCAAAACCGAAAAAGCATTGAGTAATTGGCGTTTGTATTCATGCAGACGTTTTGCTTGGGTATCTAACAAAAAGTCCGAACGTAAGTGCAGTGCATGTCTGTGCTCCAAATATTCCGCCAACTGCTTTTTCTTTTCACACTTAACGGCATAAAAACGCTCAAGAATCGTTTGATCTTCTGAATACGGTTCCAGTTGTTTAAGTTCTGCAAGATCCGTTATCCAACGGTTTCCGATCGTTTCGGTGATCAGCGATGCCAGTTCGCGGTTTGCCAGTCCCAACCAACGCCGTTGTGTGATACCGTTTGTTTTATTTGTAAATCGCAAGGGATACAAACGGTACCATTCGGGTAATGCAACCGTTTTTAACAATTCGGTGTGTAACTGTGCCACACCGTTGATCGAGTGTGAACCGTATATGGCAAGTCGTGCCATGTGAATATGCGTATCGTCAATAATGTGATACGGTGCGGTATCAATGATCCCGTTATTTGCAAGTTCTTTCAGCATTGTTTGATGGATACGACGAATATAGCGATACAGATGCGGCAACACTACGCGAAACAGTTTGATCTCCCATTTTTCGAGTGCTTCCGGTAAAATGGTGTGGTTCGTATAAGCAAAGGTTTGTTTTGCAATATGCAGTGCTTTTGAAAAAGAGAGTTTTTCATTTTCCGTCAACAACCGTATCAGTTCCGGAATGGCAACCGTGGGGTGCGTATCGTTTAGTTGTATCGCAAAACGATCGGCAAAACCGGAAAAATCTGTTCCGTATTGTTTCTTGTACTGTTTGATCAAGTCTTGCAACGAGGCACTGCAGAAGAAATATTGCTGTTTTAACCGTAGCTTTTTACCCGCATCCGTACTGTCATTGGGGTATAATACCATGCTGATTCTCTGCGCCCGTTCTGCATCGCGCACAGCCGCTTCGTACCGTTGTTCGTTAAAAGCGGAAAAATCAAAGTCACGGATCGGCTCTGCTTGCCAAAGGCGAAGACGATTTACCGTGTCCCCTCCATAGCCCACGATCGGACTGTCGTACGGAACAGCATAGACCTCTTCATCTGCAAACGTTACGGTTACCCGCTCGGATTCGCATCGGACAAACCAGGGATCGCTGTCTGCTTGCCAATCATCGGCAACTTCTTTTTGAAAACCGTCCTCAATAATCTGGCGGAACAATCCATACTTGTATCGAATGCCGTAGCCGTCAAGCGGGATATCCTGTGTGGCTGCTGAATCCAAAAAACATGCCGCCAACCGTCCAAGACCGCCGTTTCCAAGTGCAGGATCTTCGATATTTGTAAAGATATCTTCTGCGATCCCATAGGAAGACAACAACTCACGTACCTCCTGCAAGAGTCCCATGTTAAGCAGATTCGATTCGATCATGCGTCCCATTAAAAATTCCGCAGAAAAGTATGCGACCCGCCGACTTGTTGTGGTATTTTGGGCGTTAATACGCGCCATAGCGGCTTTGGATATCGCCTGATACCATTGGCGCACATCCGCTCGTTCCGGGTTTGTTACCCCCTCCAAACGCAAAGCAAACAGTATTTCACTGGAAAATTCGGTTTTCACGGTATTCTCCTCTCTTGTTTTCAACCATTTCTACCCTCATTTTCCCCGTTTCGTTTGCAGGTATACAAAAAAAGAACAACACGTAAATGTGTTGTTCTTTTGCATTATCCGATAAATCCGCCGTCGACTCCCAGTACTTGTCCCGTGATAAATGAAGCATGGTCGGATGCCAAAAACAGCAAAGAATCGGCAACGTCCTTTGGTGTTCCGAGCCGATTGAGTGAAGTGGAATCTCCCAGTTCACGAATCGTATTTTCATCAAACCCTGCACACATATCGGTACAGATTACACCGGGCGCGACGCAATTGACTGTGATCTGCGAGGGGCCGAGTTCTTTTGCTAAAGCCTTTGTAAAGCCGATTAAACCGGCCTTTGCAGCGGAGTATGGGACTTCACATGATGCGCCTCGTTCTCCCCACATGGACGATACCAGCAGAATACGTCCGCTTTTGCGGTTTATCATGCTCGGTATCGCGGCTTTACAGCAATAAAAAGCCGCGTCGAGGTGCACACCCATCATGCGGTGCCATTCATCATTCGTTACATCGGTCAGCAGTTTTTGTTGCGCAATGCCGGCGTTGTGAATGAGAACGTCCAAATGACCAAAACGATTCAAAACCGTTTTGATCATGGCGGTTGCCTCTTGTTCGTCCGAAACATCGGCACATACCGCCAATGCTTCTCCGCCGCTTTGTGTGATCTCGTTTACCAAACTTTCTGCTTCTTTGTGTGATGAGCGATAATTCACGGCAACCGCATAACCGCTTGCCGCAAATAGCCGAGCCGTTGCCGCACCGATCCCGCGAGAGGCACCTGTTATTAAAACAGTTTTCATAATGTTGTTCCTTACAGTTTCAACGTAATATCTTTATGGGCGCCTTCAAACAAACGGTAAGTCACGCCCGTCATGTCAAACATGCGCTTGGATGCAATCACAGAGTCGGTATCCGCATACTTATCCTGCAGATAGATCACTTCTTTAATGCCCGATTGAATAATGGCTTTTGCACATTCATTGCACGGAAAAAGTGTGGTGTACACTTTGGCGCCTTCCAGACCGGCGCGACCGTGATTCAAAATCGCATTCAGTTCCGCATGACACACAAACAGATATTTGGTATTTAACGGATCACCGTCGCGGTCCCACGGCATATTATCGTCGTTGCAACCGATCGGCATACCGTTATACCCCATTGACAGGATTTTGTTGTCCTGCCCGACAATGCAAGCACCTACCTGTGTTCCGGGATCTTTACTGCGTTGCGCAGAAAGCAACGCCACACCCATAAAATATTCGTCCCAGGATAAGTAATCGTCGCGTTTCATAAAACGTCCTCCTCAAATAGTAATTCGCGATATTTGCGAAACGCCGTTGGCAGCGCAAAGGATATAAATTCGTCCTTGGTCAGCAAGCAATACGCCTCTTTTGGTGTAAAGCTTTTTACTTTTACAAGCTGGCCTGACATGTGCCATTCGATATGCGAAAATACGTGTTTGGCCGGCGGCAGTTTTTTCGTGCTTAATATTTCGGCATCAGTAAACTCCGTCACGGTTTCTCCGCTTGGGAACTCCCACATACCGCCGAGCAACCCGCCATCTTCACGGCGGTGTAACAAAATGCGTGGCGGCGTGTCATCGGTTACCACCAAAAATACGGTTTTCTTTTCTGTTTTCCGTGGCTTTGGCGGCGTACGAAGCGGAAGTTCTCGGGCGCGCGGTGTGCCGCAAACCGCACAATACGCTGCGAGCGGGCATTCGTGACACCGCGGTTGCGTATTGGGTAAACAAACGGTTTCGCCCAACTCCATAATTCCCTGATTAAAGGCACCGGGATCATCCTGCGGCACCAACGAACATACCAACTCGGATAACCGTTTACGGTTCTTCGGTTGCATAACATCGGTTGGATCATCGGTTAAACGGGCAAAAACGCGCAACACGTTTCCATCCACCGCCGCTGCCGACTTACCAAACGCAATGGATGCGATAGCCCCGGCAGTATATTCGCCGATCCCCGGCAAGGTCAGCAGTTTTTCGTAAGTATCGGGCAGCTCGCCGCCATATTCCGCGACGACGATTTTAGCCGCTTTCTGAAGATTGCGAACACGGCTGTAATAACCAAGCCCTTCCCAGAGTTTCAACAAAACATCTTCCGAGGCATTTGCCAAATCGTGAACCGTCGGCAACGTTTGGACAAACCGTTCAAAATACGGTAAAGCAGCTTCGATGCGCGTTTGTTGTAACATGATTTCCGATACCCAGACACGGTACGGCGAGGGATCCTCGCGCCACGGAAACGCTCTTTCGTGTTGCCGATACCACCTAACAAGCGGAGCGGCAATGTTATGAATCTCGCTTTTCATGAGCGGCTGAACTCCTGTAATTGTAATCCTTCGTTATGATCCAATGCCCATTGTATATTCCAACTGCTGGTAAACAATAACAAGGGATTTCCTTTCAAGTCTTGCACGTACTTGGTATCCGAAGTGAGATTTAACGATTTAATATCGATATCGTCACCAATCACCCAACGGATATATTGATACGGCAACCCTTCCATGATAACGTCCACACCGTATTCGTTGTTCAAACGGTGTTCCAACACATCAAACTGCAGTGTGCCGACAACACCGACAATCACCTCTTCCATACCGCCTCCGGGTTCCTGGAATATCTGAATGGCACCTTCCTGCGCAATTTGCGATGTACCTTTCACAAACTGTTTGCGTTTCATGGTATCTTTCTGGCGAACCAAACGGAAATGTTCCGGTGCAAACATCGGAATTCCCTCATATTGGAATTTCTTTGAAGAGCCGCACACCGTATCGCCAATTGAAAACACACCGGGATCAAACACACCGATGATGTCACCCGCGTAAGCTTCTTCAACGATTTCACGGTCTTGTGCCATCATTTGTTGCGGTTGCGATAATTTGATCTTTCGCCCGCCTTGTACGTGAAACACTTCCTGTCCCTTTTCAAATTTACCGGAACAGATCCGCATAAAGGCAATGCGGTCACGGTGCGCCTTATTCATATTGGCTTGAATCTTAAATACAAATGCCGAAAAATCATCGTCAAAGGGATCAATTTCGCCAATGGACGCCGTACGTGGCAACGGCGATGTGGTCATCTTCAAGAAATTTTCCAGGAACGGTTCCACGCCGAAATTGGTGAGTGCGGAACCGAAAAATACCGGTGACAGTTTTCCGTGACGTACCGCATCCAGATCAAAATCACCGCCGGCGCCGTCCAACAACTCACGGTCATCCATGAGTGTTTGGTACAACGTATCGCCCAGTAATCCCTGCAAGGACGGGTCGTTCATGTCCGTTACCGTCCCTTTGGCTTCATGACCGATGCCGTTATACGTGAAGGATAACACGCGCTCTTTTTCGCGCTCGTATACCCCTTTAAATTCCTTGCCCGAACCGATCGGCCAGTTTACAGGGTACGTGCGGATGCCCAACACGTTTTCAATATCCGCCATCAATTCATAAGGATCGCGTGCTTCACGGTCCATTTTATTGATGAATGTAAACACGGGGATATCGCGCAACATGCAGACTTTGAACAGTTTGATGGTCTGTTTCTCGACACCTTTGGAAGCATCGATCACCATAACTGCTGAGTCTGCCGCCATTAAGGTACGGTACGTATCTTCCGAAAAGTCCTCGTGTCCGGGCGTATCCAGAATGTTGATACAATAGCCGTCATATTCAAACTGCAACACGGACGAGGTGACTGAAATACCTCTCTGCTTCTCAATTTCCATCCAGTCGGAAACCGCGTGCTTCATGGATTTCTTGCCCTTGACCATACCGGCGGATGCAATCGCACCGCCGTATAACAAGAACTTCTCGGTCAACGTTGTTTTACCGGCGTCCGGGTGCGAAATGATCGCAAATGTACGGCGCTTTTCAATTTCTTTTGTAAACTGTGCCACGTGGTGTTCCCCTCTGCTTATAAATAATACTATAGTATTTTATCGGCTTTTTACAAAATAATCAAGCCTTTTTCGTGCTGCTTCCAAAAGTATGGACTTGTCATTGTTCAGTCGTTGCTCAATGACGTCATTCAATAAACAGTCAAGCGCGACACCGATTGCCCGCCCTTTCGGAATCCCAAGCTGTTGCAAATCGTCGCCGTTTATTGCCAGATCACGCAACGAAAAACACGCTTTTTCGTTGAGCAACCGATCCATACGCTGTTTAATATCGTCCAATTCATCAAATCGTTTTTTCACATGTGCTTGATCGTGTGCCATGCAATCGGCTCGTTTGAGGAGTAAGAGTTTATTGAAAAGCTCATCACCCAAACGGTTCAGCCATCGCTTCACAGCGGCATCGCTTTGTTCAATCGGGGTATCGTGATACTTGATCAGTATACATACCTCATCAACGGTTTTTTTATCAAACCGTAACCGCCGAAGAATATCAGATGCCATGTCCACGCCAACGCGTGCATGACCATAAAAATGCCCGTTTCCGTCTTCCCCCCATGTGAAGCATGATGGCTTACCAATGTCATGCAACAAAGCCGCCAACCTTACCACGGTATCGGGGTGCGCGTATTCTACAGTTTTGAGAATGTGCTGCAACACATCGTAACAATGGTACGGACTATGCTGCTCCACACCGTCTGCAGCTTTCAGTTCCGGAATAATGGAGAAAAGCACGGGATAAAGGTCGCGCAGTACCCGCCCGATCGCCTTTCCTGAAAGTATCCGTTTCAGTTCCGATTGGATCCGTTCGCCGGAAACAGATGTCAGTGTCGGTGAGCAGTGCAGCAATGCTTCACGGGTATCCGATACAATGTGCAGATCGTATACCGAAGCAAAACGCAAAGCGCGTAAGATCCGTAACGCATCCTCTTCCATACGCGTTGTCGCATCGCCTACACACCGTAACAAAGCATTTTGTGCGTCCTTTCTGCCACCGTACGGATCCACAAAACCACGTTTCGGATGATATGCCACGGCATTCACGGTAAAATCGCGCCTGCTCAGATCTTCTTCAATAGTGGAAACAAACTCAACGTGTTGCGGATGACGGTGATCATCATATCCGCTTTCCGTGCGAAATGTTGTAATTTCCAACGGTTGCCCGTCAATCAACACCGTTACCGTCCCATGTGCAAGTCCCGTATTGATAACCCGATGTTCAGAAAATGTGTCAATCACTTGTGAGGGTTGTGCAGAGGTGCAAATATCCCAATCGTGCGGCGGAATGCCCAGTAAGGTATCACGCACGCAGCCGCCGACGACATACGCCTCATGACCATGTTGTTCAAGTTGCTCCAAAGCAAAGGACACGTTTTTCGGTATCTGCATACGTCACCACCTCCTATTTGATCATTCCGTTTCAGTATACCATTTCTTTTCTGTTGTGTAAAGCATGAAACGAATTGACAAAACTCCGTCGAATATTGTATGATATAAGCTAATGTATGAAATGGGATGTGTTTGGAATGAAACAAGAATCCGTAGGCAGAAAGATCGGGCGTTATATCGGCAGATTTTTTGCAATGCTCGGTGTTACCTTGCTGGCACTTATATTGTTTGTGGTGGGTGTTTGTTGGGTACTTTTAAAAGGTCCCTCACCTACTGCACGCGATATGTTTGTGAATACTTTGCAGGAAACCAGCGCGCTTAAATTTGTTCCTCATCTGTTTCTGCCGGATGAATTGATTGCGGATATTATTGATGGCAATACGGTTATTGAAACCGATGTCACAACGGATAATACAACCGAATTTGTTGAAAAAGAAGAATCGGTTCCTCCTGAAACCATTGAAGTCAAAGATGTAACCGGTTCCACCTATGCAGGCAAAATGATGATCGTACACGACCCGTCCCGTGTGAAAGTGGCATCTATCAATGCCTTTGGTGAAAGTTATCACGGACGCAGTGTTGTTCAGTTTGCAAAAGATTATAAAGCGGTAGCCTCTGTCAACGGCGGCGGCTTTTTTGATGAGAATGGTCAAGGAACCGGTGGTACGCCGCTCGGCATTGTGATTCGCGACGGTAAACTGCTTTACGGGGCAGAATCAGATGTTTCTACCTTGGTTGCCTTTGATACCAGCAATCGCTTGATTGTCGGAAAAATGTCCGCTGCTGATGCGTTGAGTCGGAACGTTCGTGACGCAATCAGTTTCGGTCCTGCCTTTATTATCAACGGCGTTCCCGCAGAGATTTCCGGTACAAGCGGCGGCGTCAATCCTCGCACTGTAATCGGGCAACGTGCAGACGGTGCAGTTCTCATTTTGGTTATTGACGGCAGACAAGCACATTCGCTTGGTGCAACGTATAAAGATTGCATTGACATCATGCTGGAATACGGTGCGATCAACGCCGCTAACTTGGACGGCGGTTCTTCCACTGCTATGGTATACAACGGTGAGATCATCAATAAATGCTCATCTATGTACCGTTTACGTAACATTCCCACATCCATTGTCGTTATCTGAGAGGAGGTACGGAAATGTCTGAAAATTTAGCCACTGAAAATGGCGTGCAGGCCGAAGATACGATCGTTGAAATCCCGATTTATCCGGAATTTGAATCGGATATACCAAAACAGCTCCCCAAGCGGAAAGTGTTTTGGAAGATTTTCATCGCGTACTTTTCCCTCTTATTGGTTGTGGGGGTCATCGTTCTGTGGTTTTTGTACCGTGATATGGAGCGATACGAGGCAACCACTCCCAATGCCGCATTGAACACGTATATCAACTGGATAAAAGACGGCGATTTTGAATCGATCTACGCGGCTTCGGATTTTGAAGAGACCATTCTTAACAATAAAGAGGAATACGTTAAGTATCTGGCGCGTCTTTACGGCGGCGATACCTCAACACTGACCGTTCGCGAAAAAGCGACGTCGACCGATGAACGCAAAGAATACTCGGTATACATGGGTGATCAACGGGTTTCCTCTCTGTCTTTGATTAAAAATCCCGCCTGGGGAGAAACTTCGTGGAACTATGTCACAGAAGTGCAGTACCTTCCCGCAACCACCATTTATGCGGCGGAAGATATTCGGTTATCCATCAACGGTATGGACGCTTCTTTGCTTAACCTCAGCGGAACACCGGTTCAGAATACATTGTTCGGTGTCTCAGAACAGACTGATACACTCCCCGTTATTCAGTCTTACACAATTGAATCGTTGCTTAATGCTCCCACTATTGAAGGGTTGACGCTTGGCGGTGACGTTTGTACGGTAGTGCAAGATGTAAACGGTATCTACCATGTGTTGCGCCCGACAGCCGAAGCGTTGCGAACCGAGCGCGAGGAATTGGCAAAAGAGGTTGCTTTCACGTATGCGAAATTCATTTCCCGCGATGCAGAACGCGAAGATGTTTTAAAACTGATTGCGAAAAACAGCGATCTTTATCAAAAGGTCAAGGCGTTCAGTAATGATTGGTTTTCAAAACACGATTCCGTTAAATTCCGTGACGTGACCGTCACCGGTTACTGCCAATACAGCAGTAATGATTTTTCCTGCGAGATCCGCTTTACACCGGTTTACCTGCGCGGTGGTCAGGAAAAAGAAACAGGTATCTTCCACAATCGCCTGCATTTTGTGTTGATTGGCGACCAATGGCAGTTGTTTACGATGACACAATTGAGCGATGAACTTCCGTCGGAAGAACCGGTGGACGATCTTCCCGAATAATCACATATTTTTGTATTTTTAAAAGCCTTGTCTGTTATTCGGCAAGGCTTTTTCCTTTGTTTTTTGATAAAAATTAAGTTTTTTTGCAAGAAAGCGAAAATTAACTTGCAAAATTGAGAAGTATGTATTACAATAGCCAAAGTACCAGAGAGGAGTTGCTGTTTGTGCCTACCCTATCTTCTATGACGAAAGAACAATTGACCGCTAAATTATCCCGGCTAAAAGCGATCTATCAAGACTATAAATCCAAGAACTTATCGCTGGATATGTCCCGCGGTAAACCTTGTACCGAACAATTGGAACTCACCATGGAACTGGCTGACTGCGTAAATGCACGCACCGGTGCGGTGTCCGCAAAAGGCATTGATACCCGCAATTACGGGTTTGTGGACGGCATCGCCGAGATGAAGTCATTATTCGGTGAAATTTTAGGCTTGCCGTCCGATAACGTGATTGTCGGCGGTAACTCCAGCTTGAATTTAATGTTTGATTACGTTGCACAAGCGTATGCTACCGGTATCTGCGGAAATACTCCGTGGTGTCGGTTACCCGAAATCAAATTCTTGTGCCCCGTCCCCGGCTATGACCGTCACTTTGCCGTTACGGAGCATTTCGGTATTTCCATGATCTGCGTTCCCATGACCGATGATGGTCCCGATATGGATCTGGTGGAAGAACTGGTGAAAGACCCTGCTGTAAAAGGCATGTGGTGTGTACCGATGTATTCCAATCCGGACGGTATCACGTACTCGGACGAAACGGTACGTCGTCTGGCACGTCTTCATCCCGCTGCCAAAGATTTCCGTATTTTGTGGGATAACGCCTATTGCGTACATCATCTGACCGATACACCGGATACACTTTTGAATCTGTACGAAGAATCTAAAGCAGCCGGCAATGAAGATATCGCTATCTATTTCACTTCCACCTCCAAAATCAGTTTCCCGGGATCCGGCGTTGCAGCCGTTGGCGGAAGTGCCGCGAATATTGCGGATATCACCAAACGTCTGTCCGTGCAAACCATTGGTTATGATAAACAGAACATGCTCCGTCACGCCCGTTTCTTCAAAGACATGGATGCGGTAACAAATCACATGAAACTACACGCCGCTATCTTACGTCCGAAGTTTGATATTGTACTGACAACGTTACAAAACGAAATCGGGGATTTGAACATTGCGGATTGGCATACGCCAAACGGCGGATATTTTGTCAGTGTGTCGTTAATGGAAGGGTGCGCCAAAGCTGTGGTCAACATGCTAAAGGAAGCGGGTGTTGCCTTGACGGGCGCCGGTGCCACCTACCCCTATGGCAACGATCCCAAAGACAGTAATCTCCGCATTGCACCGACCTATCCTCCCTGCGATGAATTGCAAATCGCCATGAACTTGTTCTGCGTATGTGTACAAATCGTCAGCATTGAAAAATTATTGCAACAATAATCTAAAACCGCCGCATAGAGTTATGCGGCGGTTTTTCTCAACTTTTTCTGAAATTCATTGACTTTTATTGTCTTATCTTATATAATACAATTTATGTGAACCATATCTCGGTATGGAATGTAAATGATGGAGGATTGAATGATGAAGCGAACACCGAAACCGATCTTTTTCATCGTAGCTCTTCTGATCCTCGCCTTGTCGTATACGTCCTTTTTTGGCGTATACAAAAACTTTGGCGATCGTGAAGATACGGTGATCCGCGGAGCATCGGATATTCGTACCGGTATTGATATCAACGGCGGTATTGAAGTCACGTTTGCCCCTGCTGATGCTTCGATCGAAGCGACTGATGCGCAGATTGAGGCCATGAAAGAGGTAATTGTACGGCGTATGATTGCCAACAATATCACCGACTATGAGGCATATACCGACACGGACAACGATCAGGTCGTTATCCGCTTCCCCTGGAAGAATAACGAAACCGATTTCGATGCCAAAAAGGCCATTGAAGAATTGGGTAAAACCGCACTTTTGGAGTTTTATCTTGATAAATCGGAATCCAACGGTGTGCCTACCGAAAAACCGGAAAAAGCCGATTTTGTGTTGGATGGTTCCTTGGTGAGTTCGGCGACGCCCGGTTTTAATGAAAAAAATGAACCCGTTGTTTCTCTTGAATTGGATAGCAAAGGTAAAGATGCTTTCTCCACTGCTACCAAGAAACAGAAAGATCTGAACGGTTCAAGCGGTTCTACTTACACGATCTCCATTTGGTTGGACGATGAATGTATTTCGAACCCGACAGTCAACGAACATATTTCGGATGGTAAGGCGCAGATCTCCGGCGGTTTTGCCGATTATTCGGAAGCATTAAACCTTGCCAACCTCATCAACTCCGGCTCTCTGCCTTTCAGCATCACTGCCAAAAACACCAATACGGTTGCGGCAACTTTGGGCGAACGCGCTTTAGAGATCATGGTGTTAGCCGGTATTATCGCATTTATCATCATTTCGATCTTTATGATTGTGTATTATCGCTTGCCCGGTGTGGTTGCGGTTATCGCTCTGCTCGGTCAGGTTGCCGGTTCGATTGCGGTTGTTTCGGGATACTTCCCCTTCCTTGACAGTTTCACGCTCACACTTCCCGGTATTGCAGGTATTATCTTGTCCATCGGTATGGGCGTGGATGCCAACATCATCACCGCAGAACGCATCAAGGAACAGATCCGTGGCGGTCGTACCATTGACGGTGCAATCAATAACGGTTGTAGTGAATCGTTCTCCGCTATTTTTGACGGTAACATCACCGTTGTCATCATCGCCCTTGTCCTGATGGGCGTGTTCGGACCTGCTGACAGTTTCTTTGCTAAGCTGCTCAAACCGTTCCTGTTCATGTTCCCCGTTTCCGCAAGCGGCGCTGTGTATTCGTTCGGTTACACGTTGCTTGCCGGTATCATCTTTAACTTCCTTATGGGCGTTACTTGCTCGCGCTTGATGCTGAAATCGGTATCGCGCTTCAAGTGCCTCCGTAAACCGTGGTTGTTAGGAGGTAAACGTCATGATGCTTAAGAATTTTGATTTTATCGCTAACCGTAAGATCTGTTTGTGGATCTCCATCGGTTTGTTATTGATCGGTCTGATCTGTAACATCGTGATGGGCGTGGAATTGGATATCGATTTTAAGGGTGGTACGTTATTCAAGTATAGTTTTGAAGGCGCTTTGGATGCTGCTGCAACCGAAGATTTTGTTCAAACCAAGTTTGACGATGCTGACGTGACTGTCGATGAAAACGGCGAAAGCGGTTTGAAAATGATCGTTGTTTCGTTGCCGCGTGAGGTAGATGTGGAAACGCAAACCACCTTCATCGATGCCTTGAAAAAACAATTCCCCGACAACAATATCAAAGAACTTGAAACCAACTCGTTGCAGCCGTCTTACGGTAAAACCTTCTTCCTGAAATGCTGCGTTGCAATCGCACTGGCTTCCTTGTTCTTGGTGATTTACGTTGGTTTCCGTTTCCGCCGTATCGGTGGTTTTTCCGCCGGTGTGATGGCGTTGGTTGCGTTGTTGCACGACATCTTGATTGCCTATTTTGTTTTTGTTGTTTTCCGTATTCCGCTGAACGACAATTTCGTGGCGGTTGTCTTAACCATTCTCGGTTATTCGTTGAACGATACCTTGGTTATCTATGACCGTATCCGTGAAAACCGTGCGAAAATGGATAAGAAAGCCTCGATTGATGAGGTTGTCAATGTTAGTCTTCATCAATCTTTCGGTCGTACGTTGAACACCACCATCTGCACCTTTATCGCAATCGCTACCGTGGCTGTCATTGCGTTGATCTTCTCAATGGATGCCATTGTCAGTTTTGCGTTGCCGATGACGTTCGGCGTGGTTGCCGGTTTCTTCTCCTCCACGTTCTTGTGCACACCGTTGTGGGCGCTGTGGGTCAAACAATCTGCCAAACGCAAAGCGTTGAAAGCAAAGAAATAAAACGAACCCCCGAAAGAGAATTTCTTTCGGGGGATTTTTGTGAGGAGTCTTCTGCATTATGTTAAAAAACGTATTGATCGATCTGGATGACACCATTCTGGATTTCAAAAAATCGGAACGCGTTGCGTTAACGGATACGTTGACACAATTGGGGTTGATCCCCACAGATGAGATCTTGTCACGGTATCACGTGATCAACCGTGAACAATGGGAACTGTTGGAACGCGGTGAAATCACAAGAGAAGAAGTCCTTATCAGGCGGTTTTCCCTCTTGTTTGAAGAATACCATTTGCCGGTTCAAGCAGAAACGGTAAAAGCGATTTATGAGCAACTGCTCGGAAACGGTCATTTCTTTATCGACGGTGCCGTGGAGATGTTGCAGGAACTTGCTGCATCTTACAATCTGTATCTTGTGACAAACGGAACGGCATATATTCAACACCGCCGTTTGGAAAGCGCCGGCATTCTCCCCTATTTCACCGATATTTTCATTTCACATGAAATAGGGTTCAACAAACCGGATAAACGCTATTTTGAGCACTGTTTTGTGCATATTCCCGATTTCAAAAAAGAAACTGCCGTCATTATAGGCGACAGTTTAAGTTCGGATATTCGGGGCGGAAACACGGTGGGCGTGCGTACCTGTTGGTTTAACCCGACACACAGCAATACAAACGGCGTCGCAAAACCGGATTACGAATTCGATTCGTTACAAGCGCTTCCCGAACTGCTACGTCAACTATAAACGGATACTGACTTCACCGCTTGTCAACGAATTGGCAGTTCCATCTTCCTCTTGTATCAGCAGTTCAAACGAATCGCCGATTCCCATTGCGGTGGCTTCTTTTTGAACTGTGCCGTTTACATCCAGTATTTGTACGGTTTTGTTATACAACATATCCCGCGCACGGTATTTTTTCAAATACAAAGACGTGCCCGGAAATGCGCCGTAAAACGCCCAAAACCGTTCGATGATCTCTGCAGCGATCTGTTCGTGGATTCCATCGAAAATCGCCGTTTTGGCACCAAAGATCGAACCTGCACGTGATTGCAAGTCGGTCGGGAACCCTTGTGGCGGATCAAATACGTTAATGCCAATACCGAGTATGGCATACGACAGTCCCTCTGCCGTACAGGATCCCTCTGTTAAAATGCCGCACACTTTTTTACCGTGACAATATACGTCGTTAACCCATTTGATCTGTGTTGGTTCGCCGGATAAATGCTCGATTGTCTCCGCCACGGCAACCGCAGCGGCGGTGGTAATGTGCAATGGCAAAACCGCACGGTTGGGACGCAGGATCAGACTCATGTACAGTCCGGTTCCGGAAGGCGAATAAAACGGACGTGCCATACGCCCGCGCCCGCGGGTTTGTCGGTCTGCCAGGATGACAGTACCTTGCGGTGCACCGTTTACTGCCATATTACGGGCGATTGTATTGGTAGAGTCCACCTCATCATACGCAAACACTTCCGCCGTAAACGGCAACTTGGTTTTCAGGTATTCCACT
>JAFSIB010000033.1 GCA_017440005.1 Clostridia bacterium | reverse complement strand
GATGCCATCAACGCCGCGTACAGCGGTGAAGTCCAGCTCTTTCAGCTCTTCGCCGGTCAGGGTCTCAACTGCGGTACGCAGAGCAGCTTCCATAACACCGCCGGTAGCGCCGAAGATAACGGCTGCGCCGGTGCCTTCGCCCAGAGGAGAGTCGAACTCTTCGTCAGGCAGTGCTTTGAAGTCCAGATGAGCGCGCTCGATCATTCTGGCCAGCTCGCGGGTGGTGATAGAAATATCAACATCGGGTACGCCGGCAGCATTTTCGTCTTCACGGCCGATCTCAAATTTCTTAGCTACGCAGGGCATTACAGATACGCAAACGATATCCTCGGGTTTCAGGCCCATTTTCTCTGCATAGTAGGTTTTGGTGATAGCGCCGAACATTTGTTGAGGAGATTTGCAGGAAGACAAATTCTCGGTCATGTCGGGATAGTAGTGCTCGCAGAATTTAACCCAGCCGGGGGAGCAGGAAGTGATCAGAGGCAGTTTGCCGCCGTTTTGTACACGGTGCAGGAACTCGGTAGCCTCTTCCATGATGGTCAGGTCAGCAGCGAAGTCGGTGTCAAATACTTTGTCAAAGCCCAGTCTGCGCAGTGCAGCAACCATTTTGCCTTGAACATTGGTACCGATCTCGTAGCCGAATGCCTCGCCCAGAGCAGCTCTTACAGCGGGAGCGGTCTGAACAACAACATGTTTGTCGGAAGCCAGAGCAGCCCATACTTCCTCGGTGGAGTCTTTCTCTTGCAGTGCGCCGGTGGGGCAGGCAACGATACATTGACCGCAGGCGATGCAGGAGGTGTCAGCCAGATCCATCTCGAAAGCAGATGCAATGTGTGTGTTGAAGCCACGCTCGTTAGCGCCGATCACGCCAACCTTTTGCAGGTGTGCGCAGGTAGCAGTGCAGCGGCGGCACAGGATACATTTGCTGTTGTCGCGGATCATGTGTGCTGCAGAGTAGTCGATCTCGTAGACGTTGTTCTCACCGTCAAAGTAAGTCTCGTCCTCGATCTTGAACTCTTTAGCCAGAGCTTGCAGTTCGCAGTTGCCGCTGCGTGCACAGGACAAGCAGGAACGGTTGTGAGTAGACAGGATCAGGCTCAGGGTGTTTTTGCGGGCTTCCAGTACTCTGGGGCTGTGGGTCAGAACCTCCATACCCTCGTTTACGGGAGCGACACAAGCTGCAACCAGAGCTCTTGCGCCTTTAACCTCTACTACGCAGATACGGCAAGCGCCGATCTCGTTGATCTCTTTCATGTAGCAGAGAGTGGGAATGTTGATGCCGGCAATACGGCATGCTTCCAATACAGTAGAATTTTTGGGTACGGATACTTCCATCCCATTAATTTTCATAGTGATGTTTTCCAATGTTAGCACTCCTTCCCCTTATTTGATTTCGATTGCGCCAAACTTACATTTCTCCATGCAAGCGCCGCACTTCAGACATTTTGCAGGATCGATAACGTGAGGATTCTTAACGGTACCGGAGATAGCACCTGCAGGACATACTCTGGAGCACAGGGTACAACCTTTACATTTATCGGCGTCGATGGTGTAGGTCAGCAGAGCTTTACATACGCCGGCAGGACATTTCTTGTCAACGATATGAGCAACATACTCATCTCTGAAGAATTTCAGAGTGGACAGTACGGGGTTGGGAGCAGATTGGCCCAGACCGCACAGAGAGTTGTCTTTGATGTGGTAGCACAGCTTCTCGATCTTGTCCAGATCTTCCATGGTGCCGTTGCCGTTGGTGATCTTCTCCAGCAGCTCTAACAGGCGTTTGGTACCGATACGGCAGGGAGTACATTTACCGCAGGACTCTTCAGCGGTGAACTCCAGGAAGAATTTAGCGATGTCGACCATACAGGTGGTCTCGTCCATAACGATCAGACCGCCGGAACCCATCATGGAACCGATGGAGATCAGGTTGTCGTAGTCAACGGGAATGTCAAAGTGCTGTACGGGGATGCAGCCGCCGGAAGGACCACCGGTCTGAGCAGCTTTGAACTTCTTGCCATTGGGGATGCCGCCGCCGATTTCCTCAACGATCTCGCGCAGAGTGGTGCCCATGGGAACCTCAACCAGACCGCTGTGTTTGATCTTACCGCCCATTGCGAATACTTTGGTACCCTTGGATTTCTCGGTACCCATGGAAGCAAACCACTCAGCACCCTTCAGGATGATCTGCGGGATGTTGGCGAAGGTTTCCACGTTGTTTTCAACGGTGGGGCAGCCATACAAGCCTTTGACAGCCGGGTACGGCGGACGCGGACGGGGTTCGCCGCGGTTACCTTCAATGGAGGTCATCAAAGCGGTTTCTTCACCGCACACGAACGCACCGGCGCCCAGACGGATCTCCATGTCAAAATCAAAGCCGGAACCGAAGATGTCTTTACCGAGCAAGCCGGCTTCACGCGCATCGTCGATGGCGATCTGCAGACGGCGAACCGCGATCGGATACTCGGCGCGGACGTACACGTAACCCATGGTAGCACCGATCGCATAACCGGCAATCGCCATGGCTTCGATCAAGCAGTGCGGATCGCCTTCCAGAACCGAACGGTCCATGAAAGCGCCCGGGTCACCTTCGTCGGCGTTACATACTACGTATTTTTGCGGAGCCTGGTTGGGAGCGGTGAGCGCCCATTTACGGCCGGTGGGGAAGCCACCGCCGCCACGGCCGCGCAGACCGGAATCGGTGACGATCTGAATGACTTGTTCAGGGGTGTACTCGGTCAAGCATTTGGCGAGTGCCTGATAACCGTCGTTGGCGATGTACTCATCCAACGATTCGGGGTTGATAACACCGCAGTTGCGCAGTGCCACACGAACCTGTTTCTTATAGAAATCGGTTTCGTTCAGCGCTTTGATGTCACCGTCTTCTTCCACGGTCTCATCATACAACAAACGGGTGACGATACGGCCTTTGAGCAGATGCTCCGAAACGATCTCCGGAATGTCGTCTACTTTTACGCGAGAGTAGAAGCAGCCTTCCGGATACACGATCATGATCGGGCCGAGTGCGCACAGACCGAAACAACCGGTGCGTACGACTTTAATTTCTTCGGTTAGATCGTTCGCGGCAATTTCTCTTTCCAGGGCTTCAATGATTTCCTGGCTGTGAGAGGAGGTACAACCGGTACCGCCGCAAACCAACACATGAGAACGATACATTCTTTTCCCTCCTGCCTTACTTCATGAGTTTTGCAACGGTGTACTCCGCGACCGGATTGCCGTTGACAATGTGATCGGTCACAACGCGGACTGCCTTTTCAGCGTCCATCAGACCGTAGGTAACTTTTTCTTTGCCGGGTGCCAACACTTCCACGATCGGCTCGAACTGGCACATACCGATGCAACCGGTCTGCACGACCGACACATTCTGTATATTGCGTTTGGCAATCTCTTCCACAAACGCATTGAGCACCGGGCGGGCACCGGCGGCGATACCGCAGGTTGCCATACCGACGACAATACGGGTTCCTTCGTGAGAACCTTCGCGCATGGCGATCTTCGCACGGGCCTGATCCCGAATGGCTTGCAATTCAGCAATGGATTTCATAACAAAACCTCCTATATAATACAATACATGATACAATCGTTACGCTTGACTGTTCAGCGGCAACAACCCTTCTGCGAGTGTTCCGTTGATCCATTCCATGACATCCGGTTCACATAACGGTACGTCTTCCAACACTTCGCGCAACGCGCGCGTGTCCAGTTCAAAGACGTTGCCGTCCACCTCGTGCCGATAGAGAAAATCCAGTTGCGGATTCAAACGGATCAAAGCGGATACGGTACCCGCCATATCGCCAAGCGGCATGCGATCAATATGCGAAAGGCAAAACGTGGCGGTCACGGTTGTTCCGACACCGACGACAGACTCAATGGTGAGTCCGCCGCCCGCCATCTCCGCAGCCATGCGGAAGAGGGGGATCCCCATGCCCACCTTACGGGTGGTACGGGTGGTGTAAAACGGATCGCGAACCCGATCAAGCTGCTCCGGTGTCATCCCGCGACCGTTGTCGGCGATGGTCAGAGTCAACCAATCGTTTGCCGTGTCTTCGCATACCGATAACGTGACGAGCGAAGCACCTGCAGAAATGGAGTTCTGTGCAATATCCAGAACATTCAGCGATAGTTCACGCATGGCTTATTTGCCGTACTTTTCCAAAATGCCGGGAACGTCGTCCGCGGTCAGATTACCGTACACGTCACTGTTGACCGTGAGAACGGGAGCCAAACCGCAAGCACCGATACAACGGCAGGCAGACAACGAATATTTACCATCTGCCGTGCACTCGTCAGCATCAATGCCGAGCAGTTCTTTCAGTTTCTCGAATACGTCGCCCGCGCCTTTCACGTAGCAAGCGGTACCCAGACACACGGAAATGTCATATTCACCTTTCGGCGACAGTGCGAACTGCGCATAGAAAGTGGCGACACCGTACACTTTCTCCAGCGGCACGTTCATACCGTCGGCGATCATTTGCTGTACTTCGATCGGAAGATATCCGTAGATACCCTGCGCTTCTTGCATAACGCCCATCAGACGGCTGGGATCGTGCTTGTTAGCGTCGATGACTTTTTGCAGAGCAGCAGCTTGTTCCGCAGTTCCTTTGAAAGGAAGTTTGCTGATTTTCTTTTGCATTTGCCTTTTCCTCCTTGACAGTTTTCATACCTGTTCATAAGTATACATGAAAACTTTTATTTTTGCAATGGGAAACTGCAACTTTGTTAGAATTTTGTCAAAGTTTTTTTAAAAAACTGAAAACCATCGAAATGTGTTTGACAAAACGACGGATTGTCACTATAATTCTAATGATTTTAGGCGAGGTGACGTCCTGTGAAAGATCGCTACATACATACACGACGGTGCTGTTATTTAGGCTCAATGGTACAAGCATTGGTGCTCAACGTAACACCGTTGTTTTTTGCTACGCTGCGCGAAGAGTTTTCGATTTCCTTTGAAAAGATTGGCAGATTGATTCTGATCACGTTTTTTATCCAACTGTTGGTGGATTTTCTGGCAGTTTATTTTGTGGACAAACTCGGTCACCGCCTCTGCATGGCGATGGCGGAAGGGTGTGCGGCGGGCGGCTTGATTTTGTTTGGCGTTTTACCGTACGTGTTGCCCGATGCGTACGTCGGTATGGTTCTGGCAGTGCTGGTGTATTCGATCGGTGCCGGATTGGCAGAGGTAATTATCAGTCCAATCATTGATGCGTTGCCATCCGACCACAAAGCCTCGTCCATGACCATGCTCCACGCCAATTACCCGATCGGTCAGGTGCTTGCCGTTTTGGCAACCACGGTTGCGGTGTATTTTCTGGGTGCGGAACAGTGGCGGTGGATCACCATGGTGTGGGCGATCGTGCCGATGGTGAATTTCTGCCTTGTGTTGCACGTGCCGTTTCCGCCAATGCTAAGCAGTAAAGAAACAATGCCGCTTTCCAATCTGCTCAAGCAACCGTACTTTTGGTTGATGATGGTGTTAATGATATGTGCCGGTGCGGCGGAACTGTCCATGGGGCAATGGGCATCTCTCTTTGCCGAGGAAGGACTGGGGGTCCCCAAATTGGTGGGGGATCTGCTCGGCCCGTGCTTGTTTGCGGTGTTTATGGGCATTGGCCGTATATGGCACGGTGTCAGTCATGACCGTTTTCCCATGTACCCGTTGTTGCTCGGCAGCAGCTTTTTAACGGTGCTTTGTTATCTTCTGGCCATTTTCTCTCCCTGGCCGTTGCTGGCGTTGGCCGGCTGTGCTTTTTGCGGTTTGACGGTCAGTTTGATGTGGCCGGGTATTTTGGGAATCGCGGCATCACACTTTCCCAAAGGCGGCACCGCGATATTTGCGTTAATGGCGCTTGGCGGTGACGTAGGATGCTCGTTCGGCCCGTGGATCACGGGATTGGTGGCGGATGCCACGTCACACGGGCTAAAAGCCGGTCTGCTGGCGGCTACGGTATTTCCGGTTATTATGGCACTGGTACTGTTGTTTACCAAACAAAAAAAGACGGTGGAGAATTGATCTCCACCGTCTTTACTTTTTTAGATCGTAACCGGCTGACCGTCGTTATCAGCGCTGGTGCAAAGCGCTTCGATCAGGCCGACCGAAGCCGCCGCGCTTTCCGGCTTGTTCTTGGTGTTTTCAGCACCGGTTTCCAGACTGTCCACGAAATAGCGGATTTCCTTGACGTAGAACGAGGTGTTGTCCAGCTCTGGCGAAAACGCTTCGCCGCCGCGCGGATATACCGTTACTTTATCATTGGAATAATCCACCGTTGCCTTCTCGAATGCGATACGGTATTCCGCCGTGAAGGGGAGGCCTTCCTGCGACCAGTCACCGATCACCGTTAAGGCAAAATCGTTATAGTGCAGGGTGGAATGTGCGATATCGCGGCCGGAGGTAATGTCCGCCGTGGTGCAGGATACCGTCATGGGTAGGCCGAACGCATACTGCGCGAAGTCAACGTCATGGATATGCAGATCCAGTACACAGCCGTGCGAGCGGTCGTAGTCCATGAACCAGTTTTCCCAGCCCCACACGGGCGGCGTGCTCAAGCGACGGAAGATACCGCCTTTGACCTTACCGAACCGTCCATCGGCCACTGCCTCCTTGAGGTAGGTATAATGATCGCAGAAGCGGATACACTGGCCGATCATTAACTGTTTGCCGCTGTTTTTGGCGGCCTCGCACATACGCCGGCAATCGGTCGAGGACAAGCTCATAGGCTTTTCACACAGCACGTTTACGCCGCGTTCGAGCAACGCCACCGTCAGATCGGCGTGCAGGAAAGTCGGTACACAGAGATCGACCATGTCGATCTCTTCATTATCGAGCATCTCTTGCCAATCGGTATACCGTTTGACTGTGTCCGGTAAGGTGTCGGTCGCGCTGGCCAGATTGATCTCCAGCTTCGCATCAAAGCGGGTAGGATCCACGTCGCATACTGCGACCAGCTTCGCCTTACCTTCTTTTTCGAGTTCCACATACCCCGGCATATGCGCCGCCTGTGCAATACCGCCGAATCCGACAATTGCTACCTTGATCATACGAAATCCTCCTTCAAAATACGGTCCATCGCCGCAGAATTAACGCGTAACACTTTTTCGGGATCATTTGTGTCGGGGAACACCTCGGCGGTGATCCATCCGTCATATCCCAACTTCTTTAAGCACTGCATAACGGTCGGGTAATTCACGTCACCCTCTAATAAGTCAACGAACTGACCGCCGCCGTTTGCTTCTTTACGAAAATCCTTGAAATGGATCTTGGCAATACGGTTAGACAGTATATCAATCCAATGTTCCGGATAGCCGTTGATCAACACGTTGCCCACGTCAAAATACGAGCCGACCCACGGACTGTCGATACGGTCGATGAAATCGCGCATTTCCATGGGGGACAGGAGAAACTTATTCCATACGTTTTCCAGCGCCATGACGATGTTGTATTGCTTGGCATAGGGAATCAACGCTTTGACCTCTTCCAATGCGCGGTTGTACACCGTTTCATACGGGACGACCTCGTCGGTGGGGTCAAAGCCCTCCACAATGCCCGGCAACACCAGTATGGTGGAGCAACCGAGATAGGAGGCAAGCTCGATCTGCTTTTTAATACGCTCACGGGCGCGTTCACGCCGCGTCGGATCGGTCGAGGAGAGCGAATCCTGCCAGCACTGATCACACACCAGACTGTACAAGGACAGGCCGTATTCTTTCGCTTTGTTTCGCAGAGCGATCATATCGGCCTTAGTGGAGGTGTATTGTACCGGCCCGAACTCGCCCAATACCAGCTCCACACCTTCAAATCCGTACTGCCTTGTCAACGCAAAACAAGTATCCGGATCACGGTCAACGAACGCCCAACCACTGATTCCTTTCTTCACCAAGCATCACATCCTTGACATTTCATTTTCGATGTTCTATACTAAGCATACCTTGGCGATAATAATTAATCTATGCGAAAAACGCTAATAAACTTATGAAATCGGGTACATGTTATGATTAAGGATAAAATAGTAGATCATCGGTTCTCGGTAAAACAGTTTCATTCGTCATACGACTATAACTGGGATTCCCAGTTTTCCTTTGCCGGAGAATCGCACGATTTTTGGGAAATGGTCTATGTGGCTTTCGGTTCGGTGGTGATCGTAGAGGACGCGCGCGTTTACTCCTTAAAGCAGGGGGATATGATTCTACACCGTCCGATGGAATTCCACAATATTCGCAGTGCCAACGCCAGTACACCGCATGTGCAGCTGTTTACTTTTTCTGCGGACGGCGCTCTGCCGGAAAAGCTGGCGAGCGGTGTTTTCTCGCTGACCAAGGTGGAATGCGACGAATGCGAGCGGTTGTTTGAAAAGGTATTGTCGTATTTTGACGATTACGAAACCGATGAGTTTACCGGTATGGAATGCGCGTTGGGGCTGACCAACTTTTTAATTACCGTTTGTCGCGGCCACGACGGTAAGCGACAGCTGGTGGAAAGCGGATCAGCCAGAGAGTACCGGCGATTGGTCAAATCCATGACCGCCCACGTGAACGATAATTTTGCGCTGGAACAGTTTGCCAAAGAATGCGCTATCAGCGTCAGCTATATGAAGGTGCTGTTTGGCCGGTATGCCGGTATCAGTCCCAAAGCCTACTATGCGCGCCTGCGCTGCAGTGAGGCCATCCGTTTATTAGAGGAAGGCTACACGGCGACACAGGTTGCCGACTGCATGGGCTTTTCTTCACCTAACTACTTTTCGGCGTTTTTCAAGCGGATGACCGGAATGCCGCCGTCACACTATCACGAATTAAAAAAGGCAGAGGAGTGATCCTCTGCCTTTTTCTTATTTTAGCCTTTCAGTTTCTCTTCGGCCACTTGGCGTAGCTTGGCGGCGACCGCATCGGCTTCTTCGAGTGTCGCACCGGTGGCGGTGACATACCCTTTGATCTTGGGTTCGGTACCGGAGGGGCGCACGATAATTCCCGCGTGGCCTTCCAACTCAAATGACAGAACGTTGGCAGAGGGGAGTGTCAGTTTTTCCACTGTGCCGTCTGCCGCACGACGTTCACCGATTAAGTAATCGGCAACCGATAACACGTTCAGACCGCCCAACGTTTTGGGCGGGTTTGCACGCAGGTTCTTCATGATGCCGTCCATAGCGATCATACCTTGCGCACCCTCAAACTGTACGTTAACCAATAAGTGACGGTACACACCGTGCTCATGATAAAGCAGGTGCAACACTTCCGGCAAACTCAGTCCGTTGGCTTTGTAATAAGCCGCCATTTCACAGATCAACATGGAAGCGACAACGGCATCTTTATCACGGGCGTGTGTCCCCGCCAAGCATCCGTAACTTTCCTCAAAACCGAACTGGAAGCGCTCGGGCGTGCCGGCTTGTTCCATATCGACGATCTGTTCACCGATGTATTTAAAGCCGGTCAGCACTTCGCGCATTTCGCAACCGAACTTCTCCGCAATGCGCGTGGCAAGATCCGACGTGACGATGGTTTTGATGACCACGGGATCTTGTGGAAGATTCCCCTGTGCCGCGCGGCAGGACAGAATATAGTGAAGCAATAAGCAACCCGTTTCATTGCCGGTGAGCAACACGTATTCGCCGTTTTGCCGTACCGCGATACCCACGCGATCGCAATCGGGATCGGTTGCGAGTAACAGATCGGGCTCAATGGTTTCGGCAAGTTTTAAAGCCAGATCAAACGGTTGGCGCAATTCGGGGTTCGGGAACGGGGCGGTGGGGAAGTTGCCATCCGGCAACTCCTGTTCCGGCACCACTGTGACCTGCGACAAACCGATGCGTTCCAAAATCTTGCGCACGGGTTTGTTGCCGGCACCATTCAGCGGTGTGTAGATGACTTTTAAATCGCTTTGTGCACAGATGCCGGGGTTGACCTGCTGCGTTGCCACACAGGCAAGGTACGCGTCATTTACGTCGTCACCCACCATGACAATGCGTCCGTCGGCAACCGCCGTATCAAAATCCGCCAACCGAATATCGGTGAACAGATCCAGTTTGCGAATACAATCGGTCACGGCATTGGCATCATCGTCTGTCATTTGATACCCTTCGGGGCCGTAACATTTATAGCCGTTGTACTTGGCAGGGTTGTGACTGGCGGTTACCATGATACCGGCCTGACACACCAAGTGTTTTACAGCAAAGGACAATACCGGTACCGGTGCCAACTCCGCAAACAACCGCACCGACACACCGTTGCCTGCCAAAACGCGCGCCGCTTCTTTGGCAAACAGATCGGATTTGATACGTGAATCGTAACAAATGACAACACAGGGAGCAGGGTAGCGCGAATTGAGATAATCCGCAAGACCTTGTGTGGCTTTACGCACGGTGTAAATATTCATGCGGTTGGTGCCCGCGCCGATGATGCCGCGGAGTCCCGCCGTGCCGAATTCCAATTCACGGTAGAATCGCTCGTAAATTTCATTTTCATTGTTGGCGATCTGCCGCAGTTCTTCACCCAGATCTGGGTCTTCCACGGCGTCGCTGAGCCAACGTTCATAGCTTTCAGAAACGCTCATAACAGCATCCTTTCTGTGGTTGATACTGCCATTATAACCATTTTCTGCAAAAAAATCAAGTCAAGCCTTTCGACAAAAGACGCGGCGGCGGTTTTAACCGCCGGCGCGTCATGGAGGGAAAAGGAGTTTACGAAAATGTAATTTTGGCATCTGAATACAAATTCAGCAACCACTCAGGCAACGTATCGCCTTGGCAGTAGCATAAATAATCGGTGTACTCAGACCAATAATCCTTGCCGTTCTCTTCGTACATTTGCGTTACGTCTTCATAATGGATGCTGTAGAACGGCTTGGTGGTGTCGATCGTTTCGGTATCGGTGAGTGAACCGATAAAGCTTTGAATATCGCCGGCGTGGCTCATGATCTCTTCGTTGAGATAGACCGATCCGAACGGTTCGTCACCGTCAAAGTTGAAGAAACGGATTTCCAAATAGTCATGTTTGTCCAAAGAACCTTCCTTTTGGATGTTTGCGATCAGAACCGAAATATCGTCCAGTTGTTCGTTTGCCTGCAAGTATTCTTGCGCGGTCTTGGGGAACACCGTGATGTCCAGCGGCACACGGAGTTCGTACCATTGCATCCCCTCGTACAAACGGAAGGTGAGATGCGTGAGAACGGAAGAATTGTTGCCGGGATCGGTGTAAGCATAGTCCTCGTACCGGTCACCCATGGAAGATTGTATGGCAAACCATTTGTCAAATCCAATTGCCTGAACCTCTTTTACCAACGCTTGATACACCGCGTTTTCCTCTGCGGAATCCATGGAACAGCGTTCATTGGCATACACCGAAGAGATCGTTTGCGGCAGGTCCATATAAACGGCGCGGAAGTCCTCTGTGTCTGCAACCGTGTCATAGATCGCCGATAATTGTTCTTGACTCATGCGGATATTGCGCAGATGCGTCGTACCGCCACTCTTGATCGCCACCGGCACGGTCAACAGATCGCTTTGCCAGTAACGGTCGCGCGAGGTTTCGAGTAAATTGAGCGAATATACCAATTGATCGGACACGATGCGCCGCGCTTCCTTGTTGGTGATTTCGATTTTTTCGGTTTTGGCGCTGAAATATTCTTCCGCACGGTAATAGATGCTATCGTTGAGAATACGGACGGAATCGATTTCATCGGTGGCAGGGGAGAACGAAGCGGTGGCATGATACAGACCGTAAATACCGCCAAAATACACACCGACAAATACCAAAAGCGACACAATTGTGCTTACCGCGTATTTGTGCAAACGGCGGAAACTGTGCGAGGTAATGACCTGGAATGCCAGCGCGAGTAACACCGACACCGCAAACAACAAAAACAGCGTGCCCATCATGGAGGCGTCCAGTGATTCATCCTGCGCGACGGTGTCGAACAAGCCGTACACCATTACTGACGTGAGCACCGAACCGATCAAGAAACGGTACACCGCTTGCAAGAAGGGGTTGGGTGCGGATTGACCGGCCGATTCGCTGTTGCGTTTTGTGAACAGGACCAGCGCCAACACCGTAAATATCAATGCAATAATCAGGGTGTAAACACCGCTGAACGATCCGGCTAAAGCTCGTTAATAACCGCCGAACAAAAGACCGAAGACGAAGCCGACCGGCACGTTGTACTCATAATTGAGAACGGAAGCAAACGAAAGATCGTGCACCAGCGGCAACGCATCGGACACCGCTATCACCGCAATGTGTATGAGCATCCGAGGCAGGAAAATGAGCAGCAACGATACCAACACGTTACTGAAAACCGTACCGGTTACACTCATGGCAATCGCCACGCTGGCAGCGATAAGCAAAGCGCCACTAAACGCATTGAAACTGACAAGGAACACGCTGGACAGATTCACTGTGTACAGATGCGGTAACACGGCGTACGACAGTGTGATCACCGTACCGGATGCCACCGTGATGAACAACAGCCACGTAACGATCGCCGAAAAGAAACTAAGGAAGATGCACTGCCGCGTTTCGGGGATCGAGTGGTAAAAGTCGCTGGAATCCCGCTTGTTCAAAAAAGAGAACAAATACAACGTCATCAGCGGCGCGATCGCACAAAAGAGTAGAAAGATCGGCAGATTCATTTCCAGATAGTTGACGGAATTGGCGGTGAACTCCGTTATCACATCATCTAACGTGTCCAGATACCGCATAAAGGGTGTGATCACACCGATAAAGGTGAGCGCAACGGTAGAGAGAATACCGATGATGCGCAGTTGTTTAATACCGTCCAGATATAAACGGGGAGAAAAGAAACGTTTTTTCATCGATCACACCTCCAAAATATCGCCGGCGGTGTAGCCGAGTGCTTCCATCTCATAGGTAAAGACCTCTTCGAGAGAAAGCGGTAACACATCCAGCAGAACGGGGGACATGGCGGACAGTTTGGTAACGGTTTCTTCGCGGTTGCCGCGCACGATGAGATTGGCAACCGAACCGCGCTTGACGTAGTTCAAGATCTTCAGTTCGGCAAAATCTTCTTCACCAAATTCGTGATTGAACGCGATCTGCACTTTGAAAAGCGAAGTTTTCAGATTCTGAATATCGCTTTCCAACACCAAACCGCCTTTGTGAAGCAGTGCCAGTTGATCGCACGTATCCTCCAATTCACGCAGAGAATGAGAGGTGATGATAGCGGTGGCGTTGCGCTCCAACACGTCTTCGCAGATCAAATTTTTGACCACGTTACGCATGATGGGATCCAGTCCGTCAAACGTTTCGTCAAAAAAGATGTATTGCGGATGTGTGGCAAGTGCCAGAATGGTGGCGGCTTGCCGTTTCATACCTTTGGAAAACGTGTTGATCGGCTTTTTGGGATCCAATGAAAACATCGCCGTCATTTTACGAAACCGATCGTAATCGAATTTGGGATTGGTGGCTTTGTATAAGTCTGCCATGCGGTTCATGGATGCACCGGTGAGGAAAAACAATCCGTCCGGAACGTACGCGATCTCGCACTTTTTGGCAGGGTTTTCATAAATGGGTACACCGTCGATATGTACCGTGCCGGCATCGGGACGATACACGCCCGTGATGGCACGCAAAAAGGTGGACTTGCCGGCACCGTTGGAGCCGACCATGCCGTATACACATCCCTGCGGGATGGTGCAGGAAATGTTATCCAAAGCTACGAAATCGCCGAACCGTTTGGTGAGATTTTTCGCTTGGATCATTTGAAAACACCTCTTTCTTGATAAACTGTATGGATACACTCTTTGAGTTCTTCTTCGGGGATACCGGCAAGTGCCAGATCTTCCGCCAACTGCCGCAACGTATCCAACTTCCGACGCATGTGCGTTTGCAAAATTTCGGCTGCATTCTTGGCCACAAAGCAACCGATTCCGGGAACGGAATAAATAATGCCGCGCGCATCCAAATCGGAATAGGCCTTTTGGATCGTATTGGGGTTGATGGACAACTCCATGGATAAGCTGCGCACAGAAGGCAATTGCGAATCCGCCGGTAACAGACCGGTCAGTACCAGCTTTTCCAATTGCTCAATTAATTGCTCATACACGGGTTGCCGCGATAAGGGATCGATCAGGAACATACCTTTCCTCCTTTCACAAAGCATTAACCGCAATAGGTGTACTATCTCGGTTAGTACACCTACACTATACCACCCCAACTATCCTTTGTCAACAGAAAATTTGCAAAAAAATCCCACAGTCGAAAAATGACTGTGGGAAGGGATCAGGCGATGGGATATTCGCCCCATGTATCTTGCCATTGCTTACGGTAGTCACGGGGCGAAATGCCCTTGGCGGAACGGAACACGCGGCTGAAATATAACGGATCATCAAATCCCAGTGAAAACGCGATCTCCTTGATGGTGAGCGAGGGGTCCTGCAACAGGGCGCAGGCGCGTTTTATCAGTGCGTGTATGCGGTACTGTTGCGGTGACATGCCGGTTACCTCTTTAAATAAGCGGATAAAGTAATTCTGACTGAGCCCGCAGGTTTGTGCCAACACCGCGTTGCTTTGGACGTTGTTGGGGTATGACCGTATTTGGGTGGCAACGCTTTCAATCAATACACGGTGTACCGTCGGACGGGCAGAGGATTTGAGTTGCCGTTCCAATTCGTTCAGTAACAGTTGCAGTTGACCGCTGAGTGCATATACGTATGTGGCGGTTTCTTTCGGTAAAATCAACATGGCATCCACAAACGCGGTCAATGCCAGCACGTCGGGCAGATGATGGATCGACACCGCTTCCAATCCGATTTGCCGAAACAGCGTATCGGCATGGTGACCGTCAATATGGATCCAGTAATACTCCGTATTTTCACCCGTGTGGGCGGTGTACGAAAAAGCGGTGTGCGGCGGGATATACACCATATCGCCATCTGCGGCAACCCGTGTTTGTTCGGTTCTCAGTTCAACAGTTCCGTTTTTAACAAAAAACAGTTGATGGTACGGCTTACCGTTCCAATCCTTTTGCTGAACCGGATGTACGATGTTTTTTTGCCAACCGTACCCTTGTAACTGTAACGGCAACGGTTCGGGATACTGCGGTGCACGGAGCACCGGTGGAAAATGCAAACAATGATTTTGCGCATTCAGCGGATCGGTGACGATGCCCACTCCAAACGACTTACCCATATGGCCTAACACCACAGGTCGCCAATGCTCATCATAAACGGCATCCGTTTCCGGTTGTTCAAACGTGCCGCCCTGCAACAGGTTTTTGGTAGGATCATTTTTGGGGTATAAGCGCACGTTGTCAATATAACTGTCCGTGTAAATACAACTGCGTGGGTTTCGCTCAATGAGTGTTTTCAAAAAGCAGATACCCCAATCGGTGAACGAGGTCAGAAGTTTTGCATCCTTTTGGGTGGTGAAGGAGAATCGTACCGTTGTCCATTTCTTAGTAAACGGTACTTGCAACAGACCGGCTTGTTCGGGTAACACGCATCTGGGGAGGAGATACAGATCCAACTCTCCGCCCAGCACGTCGAATTCAAATGTGTAAGCCGTATTTGGTTGCAGTTGTACATTTCGCAAGTGTAATTCCAGCATGCGATAATCCGATACCAAGTGTTGTCGTTGCATCATAACACCCCTTTCCACGACGATTATACCAAAAAGAAACCAAAAACACAACAAAAATATTAGTTTTATCCATGCTTTAATACTTTTTTGCCTGTTTTTTCGTCTGTCAGTGTGGTAAGGTAATAATAGAATATGAAAGACGGGAGAGATTATTTCCATGAGAAAGTGGGTTGCTTTGATCGTGAGTATTGCACTGCTTGCGTGTGCCGTTCCGGCAGTTACCACCGGTGCCGGCACCGAACCGATCCGCATTTTGGCGATCGGTAACAGTTATTCCAACAATGCCACGCAATTAACCGAGTTTATTGCGGAGTCGTTGGAGGAGGAACTGAACGTTGAGTTCTATAGTTTGTACTATGCAGGTTGCTCGCTTTCGCAACATGTCAAGTATTACACCGAGAACTTACCGGTGTACGAGTTGTTTCGCAGAGGTACGAGCTTGTACGGTGGCGCTGCCACGCCGATCACCATGCAGACGGCGTTTGATTTGCACGATTACGACTACGTCACCATTCAACAATCGCCCGGCGGTGCTGCGCAGTTTTCTACCTACTGGACGGAAAGCAATCCGTATTTAACGCAATTGCAAGATATTATCGAAGAGAACGAACCACAAGCACAGATCAAGATACATCAAACGTGGTCATACAGTCTTCCTGCTGCTCAAGGTTCGAATCCGTATTCCGATCGTGTCTGGGAAAACACCAGAATCATGTATAATGAGATCAAAGAGGGGTATGAACTCGCCGCTGCGAAAATGGGACTCACTAACGCGGATATCATCCCGGTTGGTACTGCTATGCAGCTTGCCAAAGATGAGTATGGTTATGGCGATTTCTACAACGAATCCGGTGTGGGTCGCATGGAAAACGGCGCGTTGTACGAAGATTTTATTTCTCACTTAAATCTTCGTTCTCGCTACATGGCGGCTTGCGTGTGGTTGGAGTACTTCTTTGGTGTGGATTGCCGAAAGGCAACGTACGTTCATTCTTCCTTGACGGAAGAGGACTGCGTTGTGTTGCGTAAAATTGCACACGAAGTGGTAACGGGCGAAACCGATACCGTTGTGGGCGATTGGCGTGTGCTGCCCAATGGCGATGGCGTAAAACTGGTTCACTACATGGGAACCGTTCCTGCTAACGGTACCGTAACGTTACCGGAAACCGTTGGTGAGAAAGACGTTAACGCTGTGAGTGCCACGATCTTCAAATATGTGGATGGGTTGCAGCGGATCGTGTTACCGACCAGTGCTGAGACCTGGGAGATCGAAGAGGGTTCCTTTCCCGTTGAGCCCTATGACGTCGCAGCCGGCACGGTTATCGGTAATGGCGCTCTTACCTTTTCTGTTGACTCCGCTGATTCTGCTGCTTTGGCTGTGGTGGAGGAAGGCACGGTCGTCACGGTAAAGGCGGCACCGGCAAACGGGTATTTATTAAAACCCGGTAGCCTGACGTATACAACGGCTTCGGGTAAAACCGTTGCCATCTTAAACAAAACGATGGATCTTGCAAACAATACGTTCGGTGAAGGCGATGGCAATACGTTCCAGTTTGTCATGCCGAACGAGCAAGTGATGGTGAACGCTGAGTTTATCAGCACTGAAAACAACAGTTTTGCCTTTGATACCATCGGTTCTTCCGTACACGTTACAGAGGATAATCGGTACGACGGTATTCGTTTCTTAACTCGCTTGAACTTCGGTACGTTTGACGATACGGCTGAATCGCTTACCGTGACCTATGGCGGTAATACATACACCGTGACCGGCATCGGTATGTTGCTCAAACGCGCTGAAAATACCGCCGCCCTGACTCTTGAAAGCTATGCAGGCGGCGCCACCGGTCTGAACACCATCTGGAATGCCGTGGCGTACGATAAAGAAACGTCGGATCTTTTGAAAGTGGTGGATTACACCGATTCTTACATCGACGTGCAGGTTATGATGCAAAAAGGCGAAAGCACATCGTTCTCCACCTTCAAAACGCGTCAATTCGCTGCACGCGGTTATGTGATCTTAACCGATGCAAACGGTGTCGATACCGTATTGTATAGCGATACCACATTGACCAAATGCGTCAAAGATATTGTTCCGAGCCTCCCCTTGAAACCCGAATTCGGCGATATTGAACTGCAATAATTCCATATATCAAGATCGCCCGTTGCACAATGCGTGCAACGGGCGGTTTTTTTGTTTTAGATATGGAAAAGACGGCGCGTGTTTTCTGTGGCTATGCGCAAAATGTGATCGGGCGTTGTGCCGCGGATATCGGCAATCGCGGCGGCGGTGAACGCGATCATCGAGGAATCGCAACGGTGACCGCGATGGGGAACGGGGGCAAGGTAGGGAGCATCGGTTTCCAAAAGCAACCGATCTTCCGGTACCATGGCGGCAACCTCCACCAATTTGCGGGCATTTTTAAAGGTAACCACCCCGCCGATGCCGATATACATACCCAGATTTATGATCTCACGGGCGGTTTCCACACTACCGGAAAAACAATGCACCACACCGCGCGGCTTAAATTGCCGCAGGGCGGAGAGTGTATCTTCGTGCGCTTCACGGTCGTGGATCACCACAGGCAGGTTTTGCTCATTGGCCAGTGCCAGTTGACGGTGAAACCAATGTTTCTGTACCTCGCGCGGGCAGTATTCTTCGTAGTGATAGTCCAATCCAATCTCGCCGATCGCCACCGCTTTTTCATCCTGACACAACGTGGCAATGACGGCCAGATCGTCTTCGGTCACGTTTGCCGCTTCTTCCGGATGAATCCCGATCGCCGCGTACAAAGAGGGAAAACGGTGGGCAAGCGCGATCGCTTGCTTGGCGCTGTCGGCAGAGGTGGCGGCTTCGATGATGCCGCATACGTCGGATTCAAATAACCGCGTTAACAATTCTTCGCGGTCCTCATCAAACGCATCGGCTAAATAATGGGCATGGGAATCAAAAATTTGCATGGTGTTACCTCACAAAAACAGGGTGCAAGCATCACCTGCACCCTGCAACGTATTTAATGAATTTGTGCGCCGGGTTTTAATCCGTCCACAAAAATGACCTTGGCGGCATCGCCGTCATCGGCGGCCAGGATCATACCGGCACTTTCCACACCGCACAATGTGGCGGGCTTCAGGTTGGCAACCAGAATGATCGAGCGGCCTTTGAGTTCTTCCGGCTTGTACCACAAAGCAATACCGGATGCTACCGTGCGCGGTGTACCGCTGCCGTCATCAAGTGTTAATTTTAATAACTTCTTTGCTTTTTTGATGGGTTCGCAATCCACGATCTTGGCAACGCGAAGATCCACTTTCACAAACTCATCAATGGTGATCTGCGGCAAAAATGCCACGTTTTCCGCGGCTTCTTCTGCGGCAGCCGCTTCGGCTGCGGCGGCAATCTCCGCCAATTCTTTTTCCACGTCAATGCGGGCAAAGAGCGGCTCGGGTGTGCCGACCGAATAGGTGTCAATCGCACCGAACGACAACGCTTCCAGCGGCAGATCGTCAACGTTTAACTGTGCGGCAATCTTATCCGCCGTCTGCGGCAGGAACGGACGCAGGCAGGTGGCAAGAATGCGGATACACTCAAGCAGGTTATACAGTACAGTTTCCAGCTTGGCGCGGTCGTCCTCATTCTTTGCGAGCACCCACGGCGTAGTTTCGTCAATGTACTTGTTGCAACGTTTGGCAAGTGACAGAATTGCATCTGCGGCTTCGGCGTTGTGATACAGATCCATACACTCCGTGTAACGTTTCACCGCTTGCGCCGCTGTTTCCAACAGTTCGTTGTCCGTTTCGCCGCCCGCAACACCGTTTGCTTTGACCGTGCCGCCAAAGTATTTGTTTGTCATGGCGATACTGCGGTTTACTAAGTTCCCCAGCGTGTTGGCAAGATCCGCGTTGTACAGATTGAAGAAACTCTCATACGTGATGGTGCCGTCCTGCGCAAACGGAATCTCAGACAGCAGATAGTACCGCACCGCATCGGTCCCGTATTTTTTCGCTAAATCATCCGCATACAACACGTTACCCTTGGATTTGCTCATCTTATCCTCACCCGAAAGTAACCACGGATGACCGAGTACCTGCTTGGGCAACGGCAGACCGAGCGCCATCAAAATGATGGGCCAGTAAATGGTGTGGAAACGCACGATATCTTTACCGATGACATGCAGATCCGCCGGCCAGTACTTGTTGTACAATTCACCGCTTCCGTCCGGATGATACCCAACACCCGTGATATAATTGGACAACGCATCCAACCACACGTAGGTGACGTGTTTCGGATCGAACGTTACCGGAATACCCCAGGTGAACGACGTGCGGGATACGCACAGATCCGAAAGACCCGGTTTTAAGAAGTTGTTGATCATTTCGTTACGGCGGGAATCCGGCTTGATGAAATCGGGATTCTCTTCGTAGTATTTGAGCAATTGATCCTGATACTTGGACAAGCGCAGGAAATAGGCTTCTTCGCTCGCGTCCACCACTTCACGGCCGCAATCGGGACATTTGCCGTCTTTGAGCTGCGAAGGGGTAAAGAACGATTCACACGGGACACAGTATTTGCCCTCGTACTTACCTTTATAAATATCACCCTGCTCGTACAGTTTCTTGAAAATTGCCTGCACGGCGGATTCGTGATCGGCATCGGTGGTGCGGATAAAGCGGTCATACGAGGTGTTCAGCGTATCCCACACGTCTTTGATCTGTGCGGCGATACCGTCCACGTATTCCTTCGGCGAAACGCCTTGTTCTTCCGCATACTGTTGGATCTTCTGACCATGTTCATCGGAGCCGGTCAAAAAATGTACATCATACCCCTGCATTCGCTTATACCGCGCGATCATATCCGCAAGCACGATATCATACGCGTTGCCGATATGCGGTTTGCGTGAGGTATAGGCAATTGCCGTAGTGATGTAGAACTTTTTGTTTTCCATGAAATGGCCCCCTTTTTTACATACATTCCTTATTGTAACAGATTTTACTAAAAAAACAAGTCTTTCTTCACCGACTTGAAATTTTTTCGGGAAAATCGTATACTGCTCATAGCGGAGGTTGTTATGAGTATACTGACATTTATCATCCCGCCGGAATACGATGGCGAAACCGTCCAGACCTTTTTGCGTCAGGGGCAGGGGCTTTCATGGCGTATGGTCGTGCGGTTAAAACATACCGAAAACGGCATCACCGTTAACGGAGAACACCGTCGCAGCATTGATCCCGTTTATGTCGGTGACCGATTGGTATTGCAAACACCGGAGGAAACCATTCGTGTGGAACCGGTGGATATGCCGTTGTCCGTTGTGTATGAAGACGATGCGCTGTTGGTGGTGGATAAACCGCCGTATTTGGCCGTGCATCCGTCAGCGTTCAAACCGGAACCGACTTTGGCAAATGCCGTGGTAGGCTATTACACAAAGCAAGGACAACCCTATGCGTTTCGCCCGACCAACCGTTTGGATCGCAATACGAGTGGGTTATTGCTGACCGCCAAAAATTCACACGTGGCGTTCGCACTCGCACATAAGGTGGATAAAACGTACTTGGCGATCGTGCTCGGCGCGTTGGAGGGGAGTGGCGTCATTGACCAACCCATCCG
>JAFSIB010000032.1 GCA_017440005.1 Clostridia bacterium | reverse complement strand
GCTTTCGCTCATGCCGGTGAGTGCCGTGTTGAGGATCGGGGTACGTTTACCGGACAAGGTCACCAGTTCCAGCGTGCCCGGAACCGGCAGATACCCGGCGGTCGGAGTAACCGTTACGGTCATGTCCGAACCGGCAGCAAACTCACGGATGGTATCACGAGATGCATTCTGCTTACCGTCGCTGATGGTCAGCGCACCGTATTTCAGGTTGACCTGATCCTGAAGCGTAGAGGTTTCCAAACCACGCATGTTATAGGTGGTGGTAACTTCGGTGACCGCAAAATCGTCAATGTAAACGGGTTCGGTCGCCGCAGAGGAGTCAAAGTAGAACAGGTAAGACCAGTTACCGTTGTTCACAATGCTTGTACCGCCGACGAAGTACATTTCCACCTCAGTCCACTCGGTGGTGGCGGCAAACGACTTGGTGCCGCCGCCGGCAGCCACGATGGCCTGCGACCAGGTGATGGTGGTGAACTTACCGGCACCGCCGTAGTGCTTGAAGGTCACTTTGTAGGCATGGAACGCTTTGAAAGAACCAAAGCCGTCCGGGTAGAAGGAAGAAGCGCCGTTGCCACCGGCAATACCGGCGTTCATCTTGATCATACCGGTGGTGTTACCGCCGATGCCGCCCTCGATCTCACCGGGCAGAATATGATCATACACCGTACCGGACTGAACGTTCTCCATACGAACGGTACCGCCATTGGCGGCGTCAAAGTCGCCGCCGACGATGACGTTGGCGTTATCGTCCATCAGTTCGATGACGATGTCGTCGATGTAGGAGGGCGTGTCAGCATTACCGGCGTTGATGTTGATAGAGTTGTAACCCCAAGCCGGCGCATCGGCGGTCACGATAGAACCGGTAACGGTGAACCAGCCTTTGCCCGCAGCGGCCGAAGAAGTCGCAGCCGTGTAGGTCAGGTTGTAAGGACCAGCGGAGTAAGCGCCCATACCGAAGGAGCCGGTCGCATCGGTCTTAATCTTAGCGGTAATACGATAGGTGGCGTTGGGTTTCAGGAAGAACGGTTGGTTGGAATACAACTGAGGACCGGCCGCCATATAACCACGGCTGCCGTCAAAGCCAATGCCATCCTGAATGTTAGCGGTGGAACCGGCGCTAGAGTTGCCGCCGCCCCAACCGTTGGTGCCATTTTCAAAGTCACCGTGCTTGAAGGGATGACTGGTGTATTCCCACTCCACCTTGGTGGTCAGAGTCTTGGTACCGTCGGTAACCGTCAACGTCGGTTTAACGTTTGCCAGCGAATACTGGGTGCTACTGCTATTACCCGTTGCCTTTAGCGTGGCACGACCGGCATTGGTAACGGTCAGCGCATCGATCTCGCTGCCGGTGAAACCGGAATCGGAAACATAATAGTTTGTTGTGCTGTCGGCAACTGTCCAGGTAAAGCCGGTGTCGAGAGCAGTGGAAGCGATGTAACCGCTCGCCGAAGCATCACGTGCACCATAGGGCGAGGAGTTCGCCGGCGTGGTAATGATGGTATACGCACTCAGATCCAGCGTACCGGGGACAGCGTCCACCTTGGTGGTGGGAGCAACAGTCCAGGAAGTGGCACCGTTGGGATCGATCTCATAGATTTCGAGATCATCAATATACGCAAACGCACCGCCGCCGCCGGGGGTGATGTTGACAAACTGCTGATAATTCCAGTTGTTCTTGATGTCGATGAAGTACTCGATGGTGGTCCAACCGTTGACAGACTCATAGCAAGCATGCTGACCGCTGTCTTTGTTGGCACCGGGGTTCTTCATGTAGGTGTCCACACCGGCGTAGCAGGTGAAGCGCAAGGAACCGTACAGTTTCATGCGAATCTTGAACGCCTTGCTGTAATCAATCTCATCAAAGATCTTGGGCAGGTTGTTGTAAGACGTGCCGTCGGCGCCCTGAATCAGGTGGATAACCTGGTTATCAGAGCCAAACGGATCCTGCACAAGCTCAGCGCCGCCGTCATTAATCTGATCCTGGAAGAAGGAGAAGCCGGAAGCGTTCTCAAAGCCGCTGTCTTGAACAAGGTTAAAGCGTCCGTCTGCCGGTGCGTACAACAACTCCACGTTGCGCATCTGGAAATCACCGTATTCGGTGGCGGTGGTGTTGCTCATGGTGATGGAGACCCACAAACGGGCAACCTCATCATTCATCGCAGCAGCGGTAAATGCAGTCTGATAGGTGATCCATTCCGTGGAATCCACAGTGGTCACGTTTTGGCTCCATTTGCCGGGGTTCGGCGAAACAGAGGTAGCGGGACCTTTGGCTTCAAAGCGCATGACGTAACGGAAGCCTTCCAGCATGAACTCGTCCATTGCATAGTACCCGCCTTTGTCACCGGAAGTACCGGCGGCAATGGTCTTGGTGATTGCCTTGTTGGTAAACAAGTTGACACCGAACGTGGGTTCGGTTGCTGTGTCTTCTGCTGCAACCGAGACGGCAAAGCCGGAGATCATGCAGGTGAGCACGAGCACCAACGCCATCGTGACAGCCAGAAAACGGGAAAATGTTGTTTTCATAGGGGTGTTCCCTCCTTATCAGTTTACTGCACTTTCATGCAGCGCCTTGGAAAAAGGGTATTTGCGTTTATATAACTACCCGAAAACGATCCGTTTCGGGGGATGTCCTAAACGGGGTGTGCGGAAGCGGGAAAAGTCACCTTTCCCGCTTCCGCGTTTTTAAAACTTAAAAGTTTTGTACGCTTTTTCTTAACAAACGGGATATTCTGTGATACCATCGAACATCATAAAAAGGGAGGAAAACAACATGGGAAAACGCATTGGATATGGCCGTGTCTCCACCAGAGGACAAGAACGCGACGGCAACGGGCTGAAGGAGCAACGTATCAAGCTGACAGAAGCCGGGTGCAGCGAGATTATATTGGAAGCGTATACCGGTACTAAAATGAATCGGCCGGAATTCAACAAAGTATTAAATATGTTAGAAGAAAGCGACACCCTGGTCGTGTGCAAACTTGACCGTTTCGCGCGAACGGCACGAGAAGGGTTGGAAGTTGTGGAAATGTTGATGAAAAAAGGCGTGAACGTGCATATTTTAAACATGGGACTGATCGAAAACACTCCCATGGGCAATATGCTGCTAACCGTCATGTTGGCGTTTGCCCAATTTGAACGTGACTGTATTGTAGAACGCACACAAGCGGGCAAAGCGCTGGCACGGTTACGGGAAGACTATCACGAGGGGCGCCCGCGCAAAGAAATACCGGCAGATTTCCTGGAATATGTTGCTCGCCAAGAAGCAGGTGAGATCACCATCACAGATGCTTGCCGCGAAATGAATGTGGCGCGCCCGCATTGGTATCGTTGGAAACAATTGTTGGCATAAAAAAAGCACGCGACTCCACACAGGAGTCACGTGCTTTTTTATGTGTTATTTAAATTCTGGCAACACCGGTTGCGCGGGCGGCCTCGGCTACCTTTGCAGCGACGATTTTACCAATGCGCTCATCAAACGCAAACGGCATGATATATTCTTCGTTCAATTCCTCATCCGACACCAGCGATGCAATCGCAAGTGAAGCCGCCATCTGCATCTCTTCATTGATATCCGATGCCCGCACATCCAACGCGCCGCGGAAGATACCGGGGAACGCCATCACGTTGTTAATCTGGTTCGGGAAATCCGAACGACCTGTGCCCACAACACGTGCACCCGCGGCTTTGGCTTTGTCGGGCATGATTTCGGGGGTCGGGTTTGCCATCGGGAACACGATGGCATCGCTGTTCATGGACTGTACCATTTCTTCGGTCACACAATTGGGCGCCGAAACACCAATAAACACATCCGCGCCGCGCATGGCATCCGCCAATGTCCCAGCCTTTTTCTCACGATTCGTTACAAGACTCATTTCCGCCTGCGCGGGATTGAGTTGCTCATCCCCCTCGCACACCATACCGAAACGGTCACACATGATCAGATGTTGTACCCCCAACTTGAGCAGGTGCTTGCCGATCGCAATACCGGCTGAACCCGCACCGTTGATTACACAGTTGACCTCGCCGATCTCTTTTTTGGTCAAGCGCAGGGCATTCAGCAGAGCGGCACCCACCACAACGGCGGTACCGTGTTGGTCATCGTGAAATACGGGAATATCACAGATTTCTTTTAACCGCCGCTCGATCTCAAAACAACGCGGCGCGGCAATATCTTCCAGATTGATGCCGCCGAAACTGCCGGACAACAAATAGATCGTCCGTACCAGTTCATCCACGTCCTTGGTGCGCAAGCACAACGGGAATGCGTCCACATTGGCAAATTCTTTGAACAATACGCATTTGCCTTCCATAACCGGCATGCCGGCTTCCGGACCGATATCGCCGAGCCCCAGCACCGCCGTACCGTCGGTGATCACCGCCACCATGTTCCAACGGCGGGTCAACTCGAACGACTTGTTGTAATCGTTGTGGATCGCCATACACGGTTCGGCAACACCGGGCGTATACGCAACGGATAACTGCTCGCGGTTCTTTACCGGTGTACGGGACACCACCTCGATTTTCCCCTGCCACTCATAGTGTTGCTGCAATGCTTTTTCCTTAATATCCATTCTGTGCACTTCCTCACCAATCTCTTGTTGAATACAATATCACACTTCCCGCCGCAAGTACATACTTTTTTGGCGTTTTATGTCCAAGAACACAAAAAACCACGCGCACAGTCGTGCGCGTGGTTTGGTTTTACGATTGTGTGGTACCCGTTGCCGTTTTATTCGACTCCGCGTTAACAACCGGCAGATACGAGGTGCTGCTCAGCACCTCAAGTGCCGCCTGCAGTTGGGTGTCCTCCTCATCGGTCAACAAGTTGAAATACAACTGCTTTTCATACGCCAGATCGGCTGTTGTGTCCGGCAACAAACCAACGTCTTTCCAGCTATCCCCGCCTCTGAGACGGTATAGCACACCAACCGACAGGCGCACCGCCCCTTTATCCGATTGGATGGTCGCATATTCCTGCACCACGGCCTTGCCTTGAGTGGACGTACCGACCAAACGGGTCTTACCTTGATCCTGCAAAACGCCGGCAAACAATTCCGCTTCGCCAATCGTATTACCGTTCACGAGGGTAACCGATGCGGCAGTCATTTCATACGTATCCGTTGCGCTGAACGCCACCGTACCGTTCTTTTTCTCACAATTCACATAAGGGCCGCGCGGTAACAAATAGTCCAGGATCTCCTGAACGGCAGCTATCTGTCCACCGGTATTATTGCGCACGTCAAACAAAAAATATAACGCACCTTGTTGGGTCAGATCGTTGTATACGGTTTTAAACTGCAACGGCGTAACGTTGTTAAACTCCGTGATGCGGATATATCCAACAGTGTTGTCGATGATACGCCCCGTTACGCTCACGACCGTATACGTGTTTGCCGTCAATTCCACCGCTGTCGGTATACCGTTTTGTGACACCGTCACGATTATTTTTTCGGCAGAGTTCAGTGCGGCTTGTGCCACCTCGTACGTGGCACCGGACACCGCTTCACCGTCAATTGCGGTGATCAGATCACCTTTTTTGATGCCGGACAGATACGCCGGAGAATTTTCATCTACCGCCGAAACCAGTAGATCCGTACCCTTTGCGACCACCGTCAAGCCAAATCCGGTGCGGTTACCCGCCAACCGGCTTTGCACCTGTTGGTATTCCGCCGCCGACAGATAGGCAGCATACGTGTCACCCAATCCGGCAACGTAACCGTTCGCCAGAGCGGCACGCAACTTTTCTTCGTCGATCACATAGTCTTGTCGTGCCGCAGAATCGATCTCATCGATATAATCGTACATCGCTTGCCGCTGACCGACATCACTGACGAGAGAGCTGAAATGACGCATCGACAGCACCATGGTAGCGGAAATGGTCAGCGTAATGGCCAACAATACGACCGCTATCAAAATGCCGACTGACACTTTTTTGTTCATCACACTCTCTCCTTTTCTGTACGGTTATGTCGGGACGACCACGTACCCTTTGCCGATCGGGTCCACGCGCACGTTATCTTCACGTACCTCAAAGTGCAGGTGAGCACCGTACGAGTTACCTGTATTGCCGATCTGACCGATCTGTGTCACGCCGCCGGTCACATACTGACCAACGGTTACACTGGGCGTGTACCGCATGTGCGCGTACAACGTCACGATACGTACACCGTTGGCATCCAAGCCGTGGTCGATCATGCAAAAATTACCGTAACTGTAGTGCATGGACTGCACCTTAATGACAGTACCGCTGGCAGCTGCCACGATCGGTTCGCCGAGCGAACGGCCGTTGGAAATATCGATCGCACGGTGATAGCCCAAACTGCGGTCACCGTATCCGGAAGATACGCGTTTGACCGTCGGTGCCGGCCAATACATTTTACCGCCGTATGTACTTGCCGGCGGTGTGCCCGCCAACAATGCCGCGATCTCACGGTCTAACTCATCTTCGGATTTCTGCAGATCCTGCAACTTTTTCTCATATCCGTTTTGTTCTTTGAGCAGTTTGTTTTCTTTGTTTTTGGCTGTGGTGTACAACTTATCCAACGAATCAAACTGCGTATCCAATTCACCTTTAAGGGATTCCAACTCCGCCTTTTTCGCTTCGGAATCGGCCTTTTCCTGCTCAACCAGGACTTTTTTCTCTTGGATCGTGCGCTTATCCTCTTCTGCTTGCAAACGCAACACCTGATCGTGCTCCGACACACTGGCAAGCACCTGCGATTTCAGCAGATAATCCGCATAATCCGTTGTGTTGACCAACAACTGGAACGACGAATACTGCGTTGTCTGCGTAATCGCCTTGACTCGCTTTTTAAGCTTTTCCAGGATCTCTTGCATTTCCTGCTCTTTGGCGGTGATCTCTGTATTTAACGTTTCAATACGGGCATTTTGCTCCGCGATCGTGCTATCCACCGCCGTGATCTGCGCTTTATAAGCATCGATCTGCGATTCCAGATTACTCACTTTTTTATACAATTGCTTCACTTCGGCTTGCTGGTCGGCGATCGTGTCACCCAGTCCATCCAAAGCCGCCTGAATCTCTTGTTCTTCTTCTTTCAGTTTCGCCAATTCGTCTCTCAGTTCTTCTTCCGTTTTAGCGGCAGACACAGACGCGGTAGGGATCGGCAACATGAACAACACGGCAAAAACCGCCAGCGCCGATACGATACGTACGAAACTTTTTCGCATCCCGATTCTTCCTTTCTGATTATTCGGCGGTTTCCCTCAGGTACCGCCCCATCGAAAACGTACTTCCCAGCAAACCGGTCAGCATACCGCCCACCAGGAAGCCTAACAGCAACTGCCACCAGACCGCCGTAAACGGAATCAGCGACAAACTGCCGGTAAATGTAAAATTGCGTCGAATGACTTCGTAAACCGCAAACAGTAATCCGTAACCGAGCGCGCCTGCGGCACCGCCCAAAATGACACCTTCCACCATAAAGGGGAACCGCACAAACCAAGACGTGGCGCCCACCGAACGCATGATGGAAATTTCCAAACGGCGGCTGTACACCGTCAGTTTAATGGTGTTGGCAATGATAAACAACGACACCGCCAGCAACAGCGCGATCACCCATACGCCAACCGTCATCACTACGTCACGCACTTTGACAAGCGTCTGCGAAAGTTCCTGGTCAAAGTCCACTTTTTCCACGCCTTCCACGGCGCGGATCGCGGCAACCGTTTCATCAAACCGTTCCAAATCGACAAAGCGGATCACAAACGCATCCTGCAACGGGTTATCCGCTGCCAGATCTTCCAGCACTTCACCGAATTCGTCTTTGTAACGGTCCAGTAATGCCTCTTTGGAAATGTATTCGACTTCTGCAACGTTGTCCATTCCGTCCAATGTTGTTTTCAACGCTGTTGCCTGTTCATCAGTGGTCGTATCCACGGCATACGCCACGACCACGTTTTGTTGGTACGCCCAATCAAACGCGTGCTCCACGTTTTCAAATACCAAATATGCGCATCCGGTAATAAGCAAACACGACACCAGGACCAAAATAGAGGCCGCTGACATAAACAAGTTTTGACGCAGACTGCGCACACCTTCCCGGACTAAATACCGAAACGTATTAAACCTCATGAGGCACCTCCTTGCTATCCGAAAGCACGAGGCCGTCACGGATCTCGATCACGCGTCTGCCGAACGATTTCACTAATTCGTGTTCGTGCGTAACAACCAACACGGTCGTACCGCGGCGGTTGATCTCTGTCAACAGTTCCATGATCTCATACGACAGTTCAGGGTCGATGTTACCTGTCGGTTCATCCGCAATAATCAGCGAGGGGTTGTTGACAAGTGCACGCGCCAAACCGACACGCTGCTGCTCACCACCGGACAATTCCATCGGGAAGTTCTTAGCTTTATGTTGCAATCCCACCAAGCCAAGTACGTACGGTACACGGCGGCGGATCTCGCGGTGCGAAGCACCCACAACACGCATGGCGAACGCTACGTTGTCAAACACCGTCATAGTGTTTATCAAACGGAAATCCTGGAACACTATGCCCATGGCACGGCGCAGGTACGGGATCTGCCGTCTTTTGAGTTTCGACAACTTAAAGTTGCTGACGATCACCTCACCGGAGGTTGCCACTTCTTCACGCATGATCAACTTTAAAAAGGTGCTCTTACCGGCGCCGGACGCACCGACGATGAACACGAATTCGCCTTCTTCTATCTTAACACTGACACCTTTTAAGGCTTCGTTGCCGGTTTCGTATGTCTTATGTACATCACGAAATTCGATCAACCACATTCGCCTCCTTCTCTTTCAAACAACCGCCGACATTCATGATACCGCACGAATATCCGCAAGACAACCCACAGTTTTTGGTAATCGCTTCACCGATCAATATTTCACCGGATCCGCCATCAAATATTTCTTGACCATCAATGCCACTTTAAAGACGATCGCATCGTCAAACTCACGCAGGTCCAGACCGGTCAGACGTTTGATCTTCTCCAGACGGTACACCAACGTGTTGCGGTGCACGAACAGTTTGCGGGACGTTTCGGAAACGTTTAAGTTGTTTTCAAAGAACCGCTGGATGGTAAACAACGTTTCCTGATCCAACGAATCGATGGAACCCTGCTTGAACACCTCACGCAGGAACATCTCACACAAAGTGGTGGGCAACTGATAGATCAGCCGCGCAATACCTAAGTTATCATAGCTGACGATCGCTTTTTCGGTGTCAAACACTTTACCGACTTCCAAAGCAACCTGCGCTTCTTTGAACGAACGCGCCAGATCTTTGATTCCCTCTACCGGCGTACCGATACCGACACTGATCTGCGTATAGAACTCACTGCCCAACGTATCGGCAATGGATTGTGCCAGTTTCTCCAGATCTTTGGACTCCACACGGGTGTGCATTTCCTTAACCACCGCGATATCCGTTTCGTTGATGTTGATGACAAAATCTTTGTTCTTTTCGGGGAACAGATTCTGAATGACGTCAAATGCCGAGATCTCGGACTGCGTATGAATGTGCACGAGCAACACCACGCGGCTGACATCGCTGTTAAAATGCAACTCGCGCGCTTTCAGATAGATGTCACCGGGCAGAATGTTGTCCATGATCACGTTTTTGATAAAGTTGCCGCGATCGTACTTCTCATCATAATACTGCTTCACGCTGTTGAGCGAGATCGCCAGCAACTCCGTGTATTTGGCAGCCGCTTCATCGGTGCCTTCCACAAACGCCAGATATTCACCCTGCGGGCGCGTACCGAACAGACGGTAGGTATAACCGTCCTGCACGAACGTTTCGCTCATGCCGAACGCATCGCCGTTCAGCGCCTCGCAGTTGGAACCCATACGGCTGAGATCACTGCACGCAACAATGCTGAACGACTCATCCACCACACCGATCGTGCGGTTGATGACATCCTTCATTTGATTGACAATTCCTAAAAACAAACGACTGGGCATTTCACATTTCTCCTCGCTTTTTGCTTTAAGCCACAAAATGGCACAGTATACAACTATAGATAGTATCATAATACACGATTTTCTCAAATTTTTCAAGAGAAACTCTAATATTTCTTATAAAAAACCGCTCAGCTTTGCCAAAAAGCAACGCGACTGGTTTTCGGAAAGCCAGCCGCGTTTGGTAACTGAATTTATTTAAGTTCAACATCAAAACCGTTCAGATATTGCAGTAAGACACCCAGATCTTTATTGTTGATCTTCTCATCCGCATTGACATCGCACGCCGCGCTCGCAATCTCAACGTCCCAACCGTTCAGATACTGTAACAACCGTTCCAGGTCTTGGTCATTGACCGCGTTATCGCCGTTTACGTCACCCGAAAGATAGACAGGTTCCTCTGCGTAATTGTACACAATGGTTAAATTCCCGTAACCGCCGTAGTAATGGGAAATATCCCGCCAGTCGCTTTCGCTGCCCTCATAATAAATGGTGGTAAGATTTGAAAATGCGGTAAAATCACACCACGAAAGCCGTGTGACACTTTTGGGTATCACGATCTCGGTAACATACTCTTTGGCAATGTTCAACGATTGGATCTCGGTGACGGTGTATTCGCCGATCGTTGACGGAATGATGAGGCGTTCATCGGGTTTACTGCATTCCCGAATCGTAACAGTACCGTCATAGTTGCGGGTATACCCAAACCCTTCCGCTTCGGGGATTGGTTGAATATAAACCGGTATCACCAGTTCCGTCCCCATCACATTCACGGTGATGTGATACACGTTACCCGGTTCCCATACGTTGTTATGGTTCTGCATGCCGCCCACAATGTGGGCGCCGTATGAGCGGTCATCGTACCGAAAACCGCTGTACGTTGCTTCGGCGGTGGTGCCGTCTGCAAAGGAAACGATATAGTCAAAAAACTTGGATACGTCATACCGAAAATAGGTGAACGTTTTGTTTAACAGCGCATCGTATTCCTCTGCTGTTTCACCGTATAAGCCTTGCGGGATCACGATGTTCGGGAACCGGATATCCGTAACGGGATTTGCCACGACACGCACGCTCGCCGTGTACGTTTCACCGAGCACCGCAATCTGCACCGGGTAGGATTGTCCCGCAAGCCACGGCGTGAACAACGATTGTGTATCGGCGATTTCAAACCAATACCATTCATTATCGTACTGCAGAGAACTCCCTGTACCCTCGATCACGGTTCCGTCAAACAACGTGGCGGTATACGATAAAAACTGCGACCAGTTGTACCGAAAATATTCGCGATCCCGACCCAGTTCGGGATCGTATTGGGTATTCATCATCCCATCGGCATTCGCATACACGTAGATCGGGTCAAACACGATGTTTTGAATAAAGGAATCCGTGATGCGCACGTCCACATCGCACTCCGCACCCAAAAATTCCGCGTGACCGATGTACGTGTTACCTGCCGTCCAGTTTTGCAGGGTGGCCTGTGCATCCGTGAACTCAAAGGCATAATTATGGCCGTCGATCTCCACAACGCGGTCGTACGTGGTTTCCGTGCTGCCGTCGGTATAGGTAACGATCCAGTTTGCCGCTTCATACCAACGGTATTGATACAATTCCGAAGCACTGTCCGGCAACAGATCACAATAGGTTCCCTCGCGGATCACGATCTCGTCCGCATCACAACGGATGGACAAAACCGGAGATTCCACAACGGTAACGGGAAACTCGTATACTTCGCCCAGAATCGTGTGTTCCACCGTATAGGAATTTCCGACAAGCCAACGGTTCTGATAGTCTTGATGTGCATGGGCATATACCAGCGGATAATGCACACCATCGTATGTGAAATAGCCCTCGGACGCATCGATCACATCCCCGTTTGTGAGCGTGATGGTATAACTGATAAACGCCGACCAGTCATAGCAATAATACTCCACCGTTTCATGCGTTTCCTCATCCACGTATATCTGCCAATCACCGTACGTGTTTTCAATGATCTCGATCGGCTCAACTTCCACAGACTCTATATCTGCGCTTGTTAACCTTTTGCCGCCCACAACGCCACCGACAACACCGCCGACAGAAGATGACGTAGCGCTCACCGGCGGTAACGTTGCACCGACAAGCGACAAAATCGCAACCAATGCGATCGCGGATCTATGAAGTTTTTGAACCCAATGTTGCATACGCAGTTTCCCCTTTAAGCTCTCAAAAAATACGTTTATAGTATGCCAAACTCGACACAGAAAGTCAAGGCGGCATCCCGTTAAAAAACGCCCTCGACGAAAATTCGTCGAGGGCGTTTGGCATACATTATCAGTTGGTGATCGTTTGCTCGGTCTCTTTGTCGAAGATGTGGATCTTGGTGTTGTCGATAACCATTTCGATCTCATCACCCGGACGAGCGGTCGAGGTGGGCTCAACGCGAGCGGTCAGGCTGCTGCCTTCCACATCGACATACAGGAAGATCTCAGCACCCATCAACTCGGTCACTTCCACCTTGGCGCGGATGCGGCAATCGTCAAACGCTTTCAGGTGACGCTCTTCGTCGTGGACATCTTCCGGACGGATACCCATGATGACTTCTTTGTCAACATAGTTTTCGAGGATGCCGTTCTTGTTCTTGGACTCCGGCAACGGAATATCGTATTTGATACCTTTCTTCGTCTTGGTGTCTTCGGAACCGAACTGTGCGTAGAACTTGTCGTCCTTCTTGATGATCTTCGCATCGATGAAGTTCATCTGGGGACTTCCGATAAAGCCGGCAACGAACATGTTGTTCGGCAACAAGTACAAGTTGTTCGGGGAGTCGACCTGCTGAATGAGACCGTCCTTCATAACGACGATACGGTCACCCATGGTCATAGCCTCGGTCTGGTCGTGGGTAACGTAGATAAACGTGGTACCCAGTTTCTGGTGCAATTTGGAGATCTCCGTTCTCATCTGTGCACGGAGTTTCGCATCCAAGTTGGACAGCGGC
>JAFSIB010000031.1 GCA_017440005.1 Clostridia bacterium | reverse complement strand
GCATGTCCTCGGACCAGGCTTCCGCACCGAAAATACCGGCTTTCAGCTTGATCTGATCCTGCAGACCGCGCTCGTGAATGGATTCTGCCAAGTATGCGGCATACGATGGGGTGCAGCACAGAATCGTCGAGCCAAGATCGGTCATGAACTGGATCTGACGGTCGGTATTACCCGAGGACATCGGCAGGGTCAAACATCCCACTTTATGCGAACCGCCGTTCAAACCGGGGCCGCCGGTGAACAGACCGTAACCGTACGATACATGGCAAACATCCTCGTTGGTGCCGCCTGCCGCTACAATAGCGCGTGCACAGCAATCTTCCCACAGATCGATATCGTGTTGGGTATAGAACGCTACCACACGTTTACCGGTCGTGCCGGAGGTGGATTGAATACGCACGCACTCCGAAAGCGGTTTGCCCATCAGACCGTACGGATAGGCCTCGCGCAGGTCGTCTTTGGTCAAAAACGGCAACTTGTGCAGATCGTCCACACCGCGGATATCCGCCGGAGTAACGCCCTTTTCCTCCATCTTCTTGCGATAATAGGGTACGCTATCCCACACGTGTTTCACTTGTTTGACCAAGCGCTCGTTTTGCCACGCGAGGATCTGTTCCCGCGAAGCGGTCTCAATTTCCGGTTGATAATACTTGGACATTTGCGCCATCTCCTTTATTCTTGTCTGCCGAGTTCAAAAGCCACTTTGTTCATCTCTAAAAACTTGGGCGGTACGCTGGCTTCAATTGCCGCGATACATTCTTCTTTGGGAATATCAAAGTAACGGGATAACCGACCCATCAACACTAAGTTGACCGCCTTGGAAGACCCGGCTTGTTGCGCCAGGGTGAGGGCGTCCATCGCGTCCACGTCCACACCTGCCGCCTGCATTTTCGCAAGGAGTTCTTCCGGATATGCCATAGCGCCGATGATTACGGGCATGGGGTTGATCTGCTGGGTGTTGGTAATGATCTTACCGTTCGGTTTTAAGTATTCCGTCCAACGTGCCGCCTCCAACAATTCAAACGATACAATATAATCCGCCTGACCTTTATCGATAACCGGCGAATACACTTTATCACCAAAACGTACATAGGTTACCACACTACCGCCGCGCTGGCTCATGCCGTGAACTTCGGATACCTTGATATCGTATCCTCGGCTCAGCAACAAACGGCCGAGGAGTTTCGAGGCAAGCAAACTTCCCTGACCGCCGACACCGACGATCATGACATTTTTCGTTTCCATGTTCAATCCTCCTTCGGGGCAACTAATGCGCCGACTTTGCACAACTGTTCACACACACCGCAACCAACGCACTGTGTGCCGTCGACCTTGGCTTTGCCATCTGCCATACTGATGGCAGGGCAACCGATCCTCATACACATTTTACATCCGACACAACGGTCTGCATCCACCGTGAGCGGCTTTTTGTGCTTCACGGTTTTTAAGAGCGCACACGGACGGCGGGAGATAATGACCGAGGGTTCTTCAGCGGCAAGTTCCTCTTTGATCGCGGCATCACAAGCCGCCAGATCATACGGATCCACCACGCGTACGCGGTTGATACCCACCGCACGGCACAACGTTTCCAGATCGATCTTTGTACACGGATCGCCTTTCAGGTTATAACCCGTGGTCGGATTATGCTGATGACCGGTCATACCGGTGATGGAGTTATCCACAATAATCACCGTGGCACAGGACTCATTATACGCCATGTTTACAAGGCCGGTAATACCGGAATGGATAAACGTGGAGTCACCGATAACGGCCACCGTTTTGTTGTCCGCTGCACCTTGTTGCGATTTGGAGAAGCCGTGCAGACCGGACACCGAAGCACCCATGCAGATCACGGAGTCCACCGCATTCAAAGGAGCGACCGCGCCCAATGTATAGCAACCAATGTCACCCAATACCGTGATCTTGTTCTTTTTGAGAGTATAGAATAAGCCGCGGTGCGGGCATCCGGCACACATTACCGGAGGTCTGGGCGGAATAGTTTCTTCCAAAGCAATGCCGACTTCGCGCTCGATCGCCAAGGCATCCGCCACAATGTTTTGGCTGAGTTCATCAATGCACGAGAATTTCTCTTTGCCGATACACACAACGCCCAGTCGTTGGCACTGTGCTTCAATGAAACCGTCCAGTTCCTCCACAACCACCAACGTATCCACCGATTCAGCGAAGGCGCGGATGGATTGTTCGGGCATCGGCCAGATCATACCGAGTTTCATCACGGGATAGCGGTCACCCACTACCTCTTTGATGTACTGGTACGAGGTCGACGAGGTAAGAAATCCGTATGTATGATCCGCACCGTCTTCCACACGGTTGATGGGAGCGGTTTCGGCATAATCGATCAACGCGGCGGTACGCGCTTCCACCACCGGATGGCGGCGTTTGGCGTTACCGGGCATCATGACATATTTCGGAATATTGGTTTCGTATTCTTTGACCGCTTCTACGCGCTCACCGAGTTCTACAACACTTTGAGAGTGGGACACGCGCGTGCACATTTTGAGAAGCACCGGCGTGTCGAATCTTTCCGACAATTCAAACGCGAGTTTGGTAAATTCCAAAGCTTCCGCCGAATCCGACGGTTCCAACATCGGGATCTTGGAGGCTTTGGCATAATGACGGGAATCCTGCTCGTTTTGAGAGGAGTGCATACCGGCATCGTCCGCCACACCGATCACCATACCGGCGTTCACACCGGTATACGAAATGGTAAACAACGGGTCTGCCGCCACGTTGAGTCCCACGTGTTTCATACCGCAAAAACTGCGTCTGCCGGCAAGAGAAGCACCAAACGCCGCTTCCATTGCCACCTTTTCGTTGGGTGCCCATTCGGCGTATACTTCTTGGTATTTGGCAACCGCTTCGGTAATCTCGGTACTCGGTGTACCCGGATAACTGGACACGAACGCGCAACCGGCTTCATACAAACCGCGCGCAACCGCCTCATTTCCCAAAATCAATTGTTTCATGATGTAACTTCCTCCTTTTCGATCGGCTCACCGATGGCATCCGCGGCGGATACCACCACTTTTTGATCGTAACATGCAAATACCTTTTCAATATGTTCCTGCTTCGGCGGCTTGGTCACCAAACTGACAAGCGGCACCAACACAAGCCCTGCCAGCATACAAAATACACCCGCATTGATGGGCGATTGCAGCAAGGTCGGGAACGCGCTTTTGCATACAATGTTCAAAAGCATCACGACCGTTGAGAACACAAACGATACCCACACCGAAGCCGTGCTCACCCGTTTCCAGAACAAACCGTACAGGAACGGTGCTAAGAAAGCACCCGCCAACGCACCCCACGACACACCCATTAACTGAGCGATAAAGGTAATGTTGGACTGGTACTGCGCAATCGCGATCACCGCCGAGATCGCGATAAACACCGCAATCAACACACGCATGATGAGCAACTGCTTCTTTTCATTCAAATTCTTTACAACAGTACCTTTGATGAAATCCAACGTCAAGGTGGAACTGGATGCCAGCACCAACGAAGACAACGTCGACATAGAGGCCGACAACACCAACACCACCACGATAGCGATCAAAATCGGCGATAGATCGGAAAGCATCGCGGGAATGATGGAATCGTACCCGCCGGTTGCCAGGTCAACGCGATCCGAGAATAACCGTCCGAATCCGCCGAGGAAATAGCAACCACCGGCAACCACCAACGCGAAAAATGTCGAAATGATCATGCCCTTGGTGATGGCTTTTTCATTTTTAATGGCATAGAACTTCTGGACCATCTGCGGAAGTCCCCACGTACCCAAACTCGTGAGCAAGACAACGCCGAGCAGGTTGATGGGATCCGGACCGAAAAACGAACTGAATGCACCCGGTGCTTCCGAAACCGACGGATCCACGATCTCGCCCAAACCCGCCATGGCTTCGGCAAAACCGCCCTGGCCTTTGAGCACGGCAACAATGACCGCCACAATGCCCACCAACATGATCAGGCCCTGAATAAAATCGTTCATCGCCGTTGCCATGTATCCACCCACAATGACGTAAATACCGGTGAGAATACTCATGGCAATGACACAGATCTCATAATCGATTGAAAACGCCATACCGAACAAACGGCTGAGTCCGTTATACAGCGATGCGGTGTACGGAATCAAAAACACAAAAATAATCACCGATGCCGCCAGTTTCAACGCCTTACTGTTAAACCGGCCTTCAAAGAACTGCGGCATGGTAGAGCTGTTCAAATGTTGCGACATCACACGGGTGCGCCGACCGAGTACCGCCCACGCGAGCAGTGAACCGATCAACGCATTGCCGATACCTGCCCAAGTGGCAGCAACGCCGTATTTCCAACCGAACTGACCCGCATAACCGACAAACACTACCGCCGAGAAATACGACGTACCGTAAGCAAACGCCGTCAGCCATGGGCCGACACTGCGGCCGCCCAATACAAACCCATTCACATCGGTAGCGCGGCGGCGGCAGTAAAAGCCGACTCCGATCATCAGGCCGAAAAACACGACCAGCATACCGATCTTAATTGCCATATCCATAAACTAAGACCCCTCTATTGGTTAACCGTTGATCTGAACCTCTACCAACCGACCGCTGCAATACCGTTCACGCAGTACCGGTTTCTCAATTTTGCCGGTTGGGTTGCGCGGTACTTTGTCAAAAAAGACCTGCCGCGGCCGCTTGTAACGCGGCAACGCCTGACAAAATTCGTCAATTTCCTCTTTGGTGCAGGTATCACCCTCTTTGATCTCAATGATCGCCGCGGCAATTTCACCCAACCGGGCATCGGGTAACCCGATCACTGCCACGTCTTTGATCTTCGGGTGCGCGCGCAGGAAATCTTCGATCTGCACCGGATATAAGTTTTCACCGCCCGAAATGACCACGTCTTTTTTGCGGTCGACAAGGTAAATAAACCCGTCTTCGTCTTCGCGTGCCATGTCACCCGTGTACAGCCAACCGTCTTTGAGCACCTCGGCGGTCGCTTCCGGGTTTTTGTAATAACATTGCATCACGCCGTCGCCCTTGACAATGAGTTCGCCCACATCGCCCTTAGCAACGTCGCAACCCTTTTCATCCACAATACGCGCTTCCCAACCGTAACCGGGTTTGCCGATCGCGCCAACCTTGTGCACGTTCTCCACGCCCAGGTGTACACAACCGGGACCGATCGATTCGGACAAGCCGTAGTTGGTATCGTACTGATGATGCGGAAACACCTTCATCCATCGGTGGATCATGCTGGGCGGCACAGGCTGTGCACCGATGTGCATCAAGCGCCATTGATCCAAACGGTATTGGGACAGATCAATGCGTCCGGAATCGATGGCATCCAACAGGTCCTGCGCCCACGGCACTAATAACCACACAATGGTGCATCGCTCTTCCGTGACGGCACGTAAGATCCATTCGGGTTTCACGCCGCGCAGTAACACCGCTTTGGAACCGGAGAGCAGCGAACCGAACCAGTGCATTTTCGCGCCCGTGTGATACAGCGGCGGAATACACAAAAACACGTCATCACGGCTCTGTGCGTGATGGTTTTGTTCGGTAACACACGAGCTCACGAGCGCGCGGTGGTTATGTAAGATCGCTTTGGGAAAACCGGTGGTACCGGACGAAAAATAAATGGCAGCATCGTCCTCCTCAGTCGGTACGATCGGGGGTGGGTTGGAAGAGCAAAAACTCATCAACCGCAACCCATCTTCCGTATACGCTGGACCGTCTTTGCCCACAAAGAACATCATACGCACCGACGGAATAGCGTTCGCGATCGTATCCATACGGCTCACAAACTCAGGACCGAAAATGAGCACTTCCACATCCGCCAGATCCAGACAATACTGGATCTCATCGCTGCTGTAACGGAAGTTCATCGGCACGGCAATACAACCCGCTTTCAGGATACCGAAATAGATCGGCAACCATTCCAGACAGTTCATCAGCAAAATGGCGACCTTGGTTCCTTTTTTCAAACCGCGGCTGAGCAATAAATTCGCGAAACGATTGGCGCGGCGATCAAAATCCAGCCACGTCATTTCGCGACGGTACGGCGCTTCCGCGCTCGCACTTTCAATGAGATTAAAATCCCACCACGTTGCCGCCTTATCACGCTCTTCCGACGGGTTGACTTCCACCAAACAGGTTTCGCCGCCGTATAAGCGCGCATTGCGTTCCAAAAAATCTGTAATAACCATGTTTTCTCTCCTTGCGATTGTGTTACTGAAAATAAAAAATCCTCCGCTTTTCAAAAGCAGAGGACAAGAATTTCCTGTGGTACCACCTCAGTTTACCGCATACTGCGGCCTCACGGGACCGAAAACGATCCGCAGGCTGTATCGGGCCTCCCCCGTCTTCACCTACTGCATTAAGGTTCAGCAAAGCCACTCCGAAAGGTATTCCATCACGCCGTTCCCACTGCCTTTCAGCAACCGGCAGCTCTCTGCAGAGAACAAAACGCATGTACTTGGTTTCTTCAACGTGTTAAACGCTATATATACATATATAAAAATTATACTACTTATATTACCACTCTCACACCGTCAAGTCAACAAAAAATATCGGATTTTGCGAATTTTGCTCCCACGAATCGTGTATTTGCACGGAGTGTAACATCGTTAATGCGAAGCATCAACTCGTTTTGTGTCCGCCAAAGCGGCATACTGTTAGCCTGCGGCTTGGATAAAAAAAGAAGTAACTTTTGGTAGACAAAAGTTACTTCTTTTTTGGGCGTTTTGAACTTAATGACACGAATGAAATGTACTTGAAAACCGAGGATTTTCTTATATTTCTTTAAATTTTTTATAAGTTATACAATTTACACAATTTTTATCATATTTTTTAAAACTTCTAAAAATACCATTATCCAACCCCTCATCACCAAGAGGATTTCCCTTGAGAACAAAAAGGGTATTCAAAACTTTT
>JAFSIB010000030.1 GCA_017440005.1 Clostridia bacterium | reverse complement strand
GAGAATATCCGCGTGGAAATCTGCTCCAAGTGCCATCCGTTCTTCACCGGCAGACAGAAGCTGGTTGATACCGGCGGCCGTGTTGATCGTTTCAACAAGCGTTTCGGTATGAAGGAAAGCAAATAAGTTTTGTGGATAAGGGCAGTGCAGTAATGCGCTGCCTTTTCTCGTCGGTTGAGGTGTACGTATGGAAACGGCATACAAAACGGTTGCGGCAGAAGCCACCGCAGAATATGTGGATCGCCGTTCGCGGTTTATTGCAACGGTGCGTCCTGTTACGGATGAAGAGAGTGCGCTGCGGTTTATTGCCGAAAAGAAAAAAGAATATTGGGATGCGCGGCACAACGTGTACGCATACGTCCTGCGGGAAAGCGGGATCAGCCGTTTCTCGGATGATAACGAACCGCAGGGGACGGCAGGGCTGCCCACGCTGGAAGTACTGCAAAAGCAGGGCCTTACCGATTGCGTTGTGGTGGTCACACGGTATTTCGGCGGGATCTTGCTGGGAACCGGTGGCTTGGTGCGTGCCTATTCTCAAAGCGCAGCGCAGGCGGTCGCAAACGCGGGTGTGGTTGAGCGGCGCTTATGTACACATGGGGAGATCGTGTGTGATTATGCCCAGTACGGTTGGTTACAATCACTCATTCCGGAATGCGGTGGGCGTTTGGATGATGCTGTTTTTGCGGATGACGTGACGGTGCTGTTACATTTCCCTGTGGAAGACGTGGATGCGTTTTGTGCACGTTTGACCGATCGATCCTGCGGAGCACTCACATTTCAAGCAATTGATGAAGAATTTGATACTTTTTAAAAATTTTTGCGATTTTAAAGGGAAAGCCACGAGAATGTGCGTATAACTTATAAAAGGCGGTGATTCTGTGATACCGAGAGAACGCAGTGAACAAATGGAGCGGATGATGTTGTCGCCGCGTGCGGCGTTGGTTTCCGAGAGCAAAGGACGTGCCGTTTGGGAAGACAAGTGCGATTACCGTACCGATTACCAGCGCGATCGCGACCGTGTGCTGCACAGCAAAGCATTCCGTCGTTTGAAACATAAAACGCAGGTGTTTTTGTCGCCTAAGGGAGATCATTACCGTACACGTTTGACGCATACGTTGGAGGTTTCGCAGATTGCTCGTACGATTGCGCGGGCTTTGCAACTCAACGAGGATCTGACCGAGGCGATCGCGCTTGCGCACGATCTGGGTCATACACCGTTCGGTCATGCGGGCGAACGCGCGTTGGACCGTTGTGTGGAAGGCGGATTCCGCCACTATGAGCAGAGCGTCCGCGTGGTGGACTCTCTGGAAAACGAAGGAAACGGATTAAACCTGACGTGGGAAGTGCGCAACGGTATTTTGTGCCATACAAAGGGGGAGCAGGCGGCCACATTAGAAGGCCGTATTGTCCGCCTGGCAGATCACATTGCGTATATCAATCATGACATTGACGATGCCCTGCGTGCCCGTGTGTTTACGGAATCGGATATTCCTGCCGATGTAAAAGCCGTGCTGGGTGAAACCCGTGCACAGCGGTTTGATACGCTTATCCGCTCGGTGGTGGAGAACAGCGGGGACGATATTTGCTTTGCACCCGATGTCGGGCAGGCATTTGACAAGATCCATACGTTTATGTTTGACCGCCTGTATCTGAATTCCATCGCCAAGGAAGAAGAAAAGAAAGTGGATGCCTTTGTGCGGGGATTGTACGAGTATTACACGGAAGATGCCGGACGGTTACCTGCTGAGTATCGCGTGATTGCCGAGCGGGACGGTATTTCGCGTGCGGCATGTGATTACATTGCCGGTATGACGGATAATTTTGCACTTGAAAAGTATCATGAGTTGTTTATTCCCAGAGGATGGTCAGGACAGCATATCAGTGCTATATGAATATGGGTTGAAAAGAGGATACCAGTATGTTGCCGGATAGTTTTATACAAGAATTGAATGCGAAAAATGATATTGAAAGTGTTGTGTCGTCTTATGTTTCCATGAAACGCCGCGGTCGCAATTTGGTGGGACTGTGTCCGTTTCACGGTGAAAAAACGCCCTCCTTTAATTTGTATCCCGAAACCAATTCGTTTTATTGCTTCGGTTGCGGGGCGGGCGGTGACGTCATCACGTTCATTCGGCGGATCGAGAATCTCAGTTATATCGATGCCGTGAAATTTTTGGCAGATCGGGCGGGAATGTCCATGCCTGAGCAATCGTTTAACGATACAACTTCCAAACAGCGGATGCGCGTTTTGGAAGCCAACCGCGAAGCGGCGCGCTTGTTCCATGCTTGTCTGTATTCGGCAGAGGGGCGTGTGGGACTGGAGTATTACCGTTCCCGCGGATATACCGATTCGATCATCAAACGTTTCGGACTGGGATATGCCCCGCAAAGTTTCGACTTTTTGCGGTCCGAATTGCGAAAAAAAGGGTTTCATGACGAAGAGTTGGTGCTGGCGTGGCTGTGTGCCAAAAACCGCAACGGCAACGGAATCCACGATATTTTCCGCAACCGTGTGATGATTCCCATCATTGACGTGCGCGGAAACGTGATTGCGTTCGGCGGGCGCGTCTTGGATGACTCCAAACCGAAATATTTAAACTCCGGCGATACGCTGGTGTTCAAAAAAACCAACAACTTGTTTGCCTTGAATTTTGCCAAGCAAGGGAAAACCGATAACCTCATTCTGTGCGAAGGGTATATGGATGTTATCGCGTTACACCAGGCAGGATTTACCAATGCGGTTGCCGCGCTCGGCACGTCTTTTACCATGGAACACGCGCGGTTGCTTGCACGGTATACGGACGAAGTGGTGCTGGTATTCGATGCCGATGCCGCCGGTCAAAAAGGTGCTCAACGTGCCATTGGGATGTTGCGTGAGATCGGTATGCGTGTTCGTCTGATTACCGTGCCGGACGGCAAAGACCCGGATGAATTCATCAAGAGAAACGGTGCCGAACGGTTCAAGTTATTGCTTGACCGGGCGGCGAATGACGTGGAGTACCGCTTGATGGAACTCGGCAAGAAACATTTGCTCAACACATCGGACGGCAAGGTGAATTATCTGAAAGAAGCCACGCAGTTACTGGCGAGTATCAGCAGTCCGTTGGAGCGGGACGTGTATATCGGGCGCTTATCGGCGGATCTGGGCGTTTCCAAAACAGCGTTGCAGTCGCAACTCAACTATCAGTTGCAACGGCAGAAAAAGCAACAGCAGGATAAACAGTTTTCACAGGTTATCAAGCAGTCGGAATCTACGGCACAAAAGGCGAATCCCGATGCAAAAACGCACGTGCGAGGTGCCAGTGCGGAAGAAGGCCTGCTCGGTATGATCTTGCTCAATCCCGATTATATGACAGCCGTTCGTCCGTTGCTTTCGGCAGATGAAATGATTACCGCATTTAATCGGAATTTGTATGCAACATTAGTTGAACGGATGGATCAAGGATTGAGTTTGGAACTCTCACACTTGTCGGAATTGTATGAACCGGAAGAAATGGCGTATATTACAAAAATGGTGCGTGATGCGCGGGAACGTGTATCGTCCCATACGGTGGATGAGGCAAAACGGTACGTATCCATCATTCGGAGTGAGCATCATTTGGCGGCGCTGAATGAGCCGTCTTCGCTTACACCGGAACAGATCCAGGAAAAACTGAACGCCATGAAGCATATGAAAAAATAAACGTTGCACGGAGGAATGAAAAATGCAAGACAATAAAGCCGATATTCTCAAGGAAGTCACCGGTCAGGAATCCTTGATATCCGATGATCTGCTGGATACGAGTATCATTAAAAAGGATAAAAAGACGCAACTGAACGATTTGATCGAATTGGGTCGTACCAAGGGCAAACTGACCACGCAAGAGATTCTCGACGCCATGGAAAATCTGGATTTTGATCCGGAGCAAATGGACAAGTTGTACGAAACGCTGGAAAGTATGAGCATTGAAGTGATCGACGATTTCAGTGAAACGGCGTTCAGCGAAATGGAAAATGCAATCGAAACCTCCGAAACGGAAGAGGCGGATGACGGAAGCAGCGACGGGGTGTCCACTGACGATCCTGTGAAAGTGTATCTGAAAGAAATCGGCCGCGTACCGTTGCTCACTCCCGAAGAGGAGATCGAGTTGTCCATTAAGATCGCAGAGGGTGATGATTACGCCAAAAAACGTTTGTCCGAGGCAAACTTGCGCTTGGTTGTCAGTATTGCAAAACGGTATGTGGGTCGCGGTATGCAGTTTTTGGATCTGATCCAAGAGGGTAACCTGGGCCTGATCAAAGCGGTGGAAAAATTCGATTATACCAAAGGTTTCAAATTCTCCACGTATGCCACGTGGTGGATTCGCCAGGCAATCACGCGTGCGATTGCTGATCAGGCGCGCACGATCCGTATTCCTGTGCATATGGTAGAAACCATCAACAAAGTTAAAAAAGTGTCCAGCCAGTTGTTGCATAAAAACGGCCACGAACCGACTGCCGAAGAGATCGCCGTGGAACTGGATATGCTCCCGGAAAAGGTCCGGGAGATCATGCGCGTGGCACAAGAACCCGTTTCGCTGGAAACACCGATCGGTGAGGAAGAGGACAGCCATTTGGGTGATTTTATTCCGGACGACGAGGCACCGGCACCTGCCGATGCGGCATCGCGTATGTTGTTACGTGAACAGTTGCGTGACGTGCTGGGTACCCTTACCAAACGTGAAGCGCGTGTGCTGTCGTTGCGCTTTGGCTTGGAAGACGGCCGCCCGCGTACACTGGAAGAAGTGGGTAAGGAGTTTGATGTCACGCGTGAGCGTATTCGTCAGATCGAGGCAAAAGCCTTGCGTAAATTGCGTCATCCCAGCCGCAGCAAAAAATTAAAGGATTTCCTCGATTGATAAATTTCGAAAAAGTCTTGACATTGGCCGTTTTTGTGGTAAAATGAAGTTCGTGCCTACCGCGTAAGCGGCCAATATCCGGGCCTTTAGCTCAGTTGGTTAGAGCAACCGGCTCATAACCGGTTGGTCCCGGGTTCGAGTCCCTGAAGGCCCACCAAACAAAAATGGTGTAGAGGAGAGATCCTCTGCACCTTATATAGGGGCATAGCTCAGTTGGTAGAGCAGCGGTCTCCAAAACCGCGTGCCGAGGGTTCGAGTCCTTCTGCCCCTGCCACCGAAAAACCGCTTAACCAAGCCATTTTTGGCAAGGTGGGCGGTTTCTCTTTTTGCCGAAAACTCCTGTTTTGGGGTTTATTGGGGTTTATTGCTTTCAAAACGCCCTGTTTTCGATCAAAAAGAGAGTGCCGGCGCGGGGATCCTCGACACAGAAAACCTCACGCGCTGCCGCGCAGATAGTTTTCCAGCTCGTCCATGTTAATCAACCGTTTTTTCCCAATCGACACGTGCGGGATCTGCTTTGTCAAAACCAACTGCCGTATAGCGTATGGCGTGATCGCCGTTCGTGGGTCTGCTTTGCGCAACTCGGCCGCCGCT
>JAFSIB010000029.1 GCA_017440005.1 Clostridia bacterium | reverse complement strand
CTTTTTGCAGCGTGTGGGTAATACCGTTATACGTGTAGTACCCGTTGCCGGAATGAACGTAATGCACCAAATAATGGTCGCGCAGAGCGGGACCCCATTTGTGCCCGCCCGCGCACCGTTCATAACCGGTGTTGTACACCGCTAAAGCCAAATTCTCTTTTAAGGTATCTTTAAACGCAAATTTGGATTCCGCCATCATGAACACCTCACATAAGTGACTCTAACACACTTTGCAACATTTGTCCATGCCTTTGATAAAACTAATCCTTTATTTTTTATAGAAAGTTTTGTATAATGAAAGCAGATAACGCATGAACGGAGGTTTTACCATGAGTAATACACAGGCTATCCTCTCGCAACTGCAGGGTGGCGCGTTTGATACCACCTTCAAAAAATTGTACGGTGAAGATGCTGTTACGCACCAACGCGGACGGTATATCAATGCCGTCAATCAATACGTTTCTCTGTACGGCGATCAAGATGATATTTACTTGTTCTCGGCACCCGGCCGTACCGAAATCGGCGGAAACCACACCGACCATAATCACGGGTGTGTGTTAGCGGGCAGCGTCAATCTGGACGTTATCGCTGTGGTGTCCCCCACTGCTGATCATACGATCCGCATCAAATCCGAGGGATATCCGGAAGATATCATTGATTTATCCGATCTTTCGGTACAGGAAGCGGATTATAACCGTTCGGGTGCTTTGATCCGCGGTGTTGCCGATCGGTTTACACAATTGCAATTCGCCATCGGCGGGTTCCGTGCTTATACCACTTCCAACGTGCTGAAAGGTTCGGGGTTGTCCTCCTCGGCCGCCTTTGAAGTGCTGGTCGGTACGATCCTCAGTCACGTATATAACCACGGTGTTGTGGATCCTGTCGAGATTGCCAAGATCGCACAATACGCCGAAAACGTTCATTTTGGAAAACCGAGCGGATTGATGGATCAAATGGCTTCCTCTGTCGGCGGTATCATCACCATTGATTTTGCCGACACCGCCAATCCGGTGATCCGTTCCGTTCCGTTTGACTTTGCACAAAGCGGTTACGCGCTGTGCATTGTTGACGTGGGCGGTGACCACGCCGACCTTACGCACGAATACGCCGCGATCACAACCGAAATGCGTGCTGTGTCCAATGATCTTGGCGTCAATTTCCTGCGTGAGACCGATTACGAAACTCTGCTCAACAACATTCCCGCACTTCGTAAAAAACACGGCGATCGTGCCGTATTGCGTGCATTGCATTTTATCGGAGACAATGACCGTGTGGCCAAAGAAGTTGCGGCGTTGGAAAACAATGATTTTGACACGTTCCGTAAACTGATCATTGAATCCGGACATTCTTCGTTTGAGTACCTGCAGAACATCTATGCCGGTGATAACGTCCGTCAGCAGGATATTTCTCTGGCGCTGGCACTGGCTCAACGTGTGTTGGCCGATAAAGGTGCCTGGCGCGTACACGGCGGCGGATTCGGCGGAACCACCCAAAACTTTGTACCGCTCGATTTGGTCGAGGAATTCAAAAACACTATGGAATCGGTTTTTGGTGAAAATTCCTGTCATACGTTATTCATCCGTCCCTGCGGCGGTGTCTGCATTACGAAATGAGGTAACAGAACATGGCTGAACTGCGTAAAAACCCCTTGACCAATGATTGGGTCATGATCGCTTCTCATCGTCAAAACCGTCCCCAAATGCCCAAAGATTATTGTCCTTTCTGCCCCGGTTCAGGTAAAGTTCCCGACCATTACGACGTCTATAAATACGACAACGATTTTCCGGCACTTTCTCAGAACCCACCGACCCCTGATGACGTTGCCAATGATTTCTTTGAAACGGCACCGGCGTACGGAAAATGTGAAGTGATTCTGTATTCACCCGAACATACGGTTACGTTACCGGAACTCCCCACCGAACACATTACCAAGCTGGTGGATTTGTGGGTGGAACGGTATGAAGAGATCAAAAAAGATGAGAAGATCAAATACGTTTTCATCTTTGAAAACCGCGGCGATGTGGTTGGTGTTACCATGCCCCACCCGCACGGTCAGATCTATGGCTATTCGGTCGTACCGAAAAAACTGGAACTCAGCCTTGCAAACGCAAAAAAACACATGGAAGAAAAAGACTCCTGTCTGTTTTGCGATATGCTCAAAGCGGAACTGGACTTTGAACAACGCATTATCTTCCGTAACGAGCATTTCACGGTTTTCCTGCCGTTTTTCTCAGAATATCCCTACGGTGTGTACATCATGAGCAACCGTCACGTGGCAAACATTGCAGAGTTTTCTGCCGAAGAACGCGTGTCGCTTGCCGAAACCTTGCGTCGTACAACCGGTATGTTGGACAGTTTGTTCGGTTACAAATTCCCGTATATGATGTGCATGTACAATGAACCGGTCAACAGTGAGGATGCATCGGCATTCTATCACTTCCACATCGCATTTTATCCGCCGATGCGCAGTGCAGACAAGATCAAATACAACGCATCCAGCGAAACCGGTGCCTGGGCGCACTGTAATCCGACCTGCCCTGAAGAAACTTCAAAAGAACTGCGCGAAGCGTACGCTCGGTTCATGAACAACGACTAAATAAACAAAAGCGGTGTATGTTTCCATACACCGCTTTTGTTTCCTTTAAAAAGAAAAAACCGCTCAACAAGAGCGGTTTTTTTGCAATTAGTTCTCGCCTCTCATGTTGGCGAAGCACTCGCTGCAGTACACGGGGCGGTCCTCACGGGGCTTGAAAGGAACAGTTGCTTCTTTGCCGCAGTTAGCGCAAATAGCAGTGTGCATTTCTCTTTCAGGTCTCGCGGCATTCTTCCGAGCATCGCGGCAAGCCTTGCAGCGCTGGGGCTCATTGACAAAGCCTTTCTCAGCATAGAACTCCTGCTCACCGGCGGTGAACACAAATTCTGCGCCGCATTCCTTGCAAACCAGAGTCTTGTCTTCGTACATGTGTCTTACCTCACTTATAATATTGTCTGCCATGCAACAGAATAAGATCGGCACCTTAAAAAAAGTACGCTCTAATTGGGCTGCTCGGCATATTGAAAACGGTACGAATCCGTTTACAACCTACGTTACAAATGGACAGTTAATTTGTGCCGAACGCGTTGTAACGCGTTGTCCACGGCTTTTTCGGTTATTTCCAAACGGGAAGCAATTTCCCGATATGAAAACCCGTTCAGGTGTATCATCAATACACGGTATTCCAGAGCCGTTAATCGCTCTTTCAAACGCTCTTTCAACTGCTCGGCTTCCTCTTGACGTACCACGAGCGAAACCGGATCCACATCCGTTGCCGCAACGTCCAACAGCTCGTCCTCACTATTCAGCGACTCTGCCTCAACACCTTGACGGCGGAGCGCAGAGATCATACGGTTCCGCATGCAAGCATAGGCATACGTACGAAACGTGACAGACTTGGCAGTGGAGTATGTTTGTACTGCCGATAACAACCCGAGTAACCCTTCCTGGAGCAGGTCTTCCGAGTCTAACAACCCGCGGCAATACTGTGCAGACAACCCACGCAACATCGCGGTACAACGTGATACCAAACAAGCGAAGGCATCGTCATTACTTTCACGTGATAACGCCACCAATGCCTCATCACTGAGACTGTGTAAGTCGTTCGTAACGGCACTCAAAACGAAACCACCTCAAAGTAAACACACCATAACGGATTCAGTATACCTTGATAAAGCATAAAAGTCAACACTTTTTAAAAAATTTTTATTCAAATGGTGGCAAAACCGTCAAAACGGTCAAAAACTTTTCTGCGTTTTGCATAAATCGACCAAATCAGACATCTTTTTCCTGCAAAAAAGCATGGATGGATGCCGCTGCTTTTTTGCCTGCCCCCATGGCAAGAATCACCGTGGCAGCACCCGTCACCGCGTCACCGCCGGCGTAAATGCCTTCACGCGTGGTCTGCATGGTTTCTTCGTTTACGACCAAGCCCCCGCGACGCGTCACTTCCAAACCTTTTGTCGTTGTGCGAATAAGCGGGTTCGGTGTGTTACCGATCGCGGCGATTACCAGGTCCACAGGCAGCTGATGATTACTGCCTTCAATCACGCAGGGACGGCGTCTGCCGGATTCATCCGGTTCACCCAATTCCATCGACACACATTCCAGTGAAGATACAAATCCTTTTTCATCACCGTGAACCGCAACGGGTGCGGTTAAAAACAAGAACTCTATCCCCTCTTCTTTTGCGTGGTGGATCTCTTCCAAACGCGCCGGCATTTCTTCCTCACCACGGCGGTATACAACGTATACTTGCTCGGATCCCAACCGTTTGGCACAACGCGCCGCGTCCATGGCGACGTTGCCGCCGCCGACCACTGCCACTCGCTTGGCGCGCGGTACCGGGGTATCGTATTCTTTGCGATATCCCTTCATCAGGTTAATGCGCGTTAAGAATTCATTGGCAGATAAAACGCCGAGTAATCCCTCGCCTGGGATCCCCATAAAACTGGGCAGTCCGGCACCGCTGCCGATAAAGACGGCTTCGTAGCCTTGTTCAAACAATTCATCGATATCCACAATTTTACCCACAACCATGTTGGTGCGGATCTCCACACCGGCCTTAATCAGTGAATCTATCTCCCGTTGCACGATCGCTTTCGGCAAACGGAATTCAGGAATACCGTACATCAACACACCGCCTGCTGTATGGAACGCCTCAAATACGGTGACCTGATACCCCAGGGCATTCAGATCTCCGGCGCAGGTCAAGCCGGCAGGACCGCCACCCACGATTGCCACACGGTGACCGTTGCGCTCTGTTGCCGTTGCAGTGGCCGTTCCATGGTTCATGTGATGATCTGCCACAAAACGTTCCAACCGCCCAATGGCAACCGATTCGCCTTTGATCCCACGTACACATTTGGATTCACATTGATTCTCCTGCGGGCAAACGCGACCGCAAACGGCGGGTAAGGCATTGGTACCGCGCACGATCTCATAGGCACCCTCAAAATCACCGTTTGCCACGTGCGCGATAAAATCGGGAATCTGTACGTTAACAGGGCATCCGGAAACGCAGGGACGTGTTTTACAATTCAAACACCGCTGTGCTTCGCTGATCGCCATTTCCGCTGTATAACCCTGCGCCACTTCTTCAAAGTTGGCGGCACGCACCAGCGGCGCTTGTTCCGGCATTGGAGTTTTATGTTTTTGTTGATTGATAGCCATTATACTTACAGCCCTTCCATAAAGGTCATGTGACACTCGTGTTCCTGTTCTTTGTACTGTCCTAAACGATGCATTGCTTCGTCCCAATCGACTTCGTGTGCATCGAATTCAGGGCCGTCTACACAAGCAAACTTCACTTGCCCGCCGACAGTCAGGCGGCAACCACCGCACATACCGGTTCCATCCACCATGATGGGGTTCATCGACACAATGGTCTTGATACCGTACGGTTTTGTAACGTTTGCCACCGCACGCATCATGGGAAGCGGTCCAATGGCAATCACCATGTCATACGCCTCGCCGGCATCCAAGAGTTCTTGTAATTTTACGGTTACAAAACCTTTGTTACCGTTGGAGCCGTCGTCGGTCATCACAAACAACCGATCACTGACAGCCGCCAGTTCCTCTTCCAACATGATGATATCGCGGTTGCGGAAACCCGCAATCATATCTACATGAGCGCCCAAACGGTGTAATACTTTGGCTTCCGGATACGCGATTGCGCATCCGACACCGCCACCAACTACCGCTACACGGCGGTATCCTTCCAGTTCGGTTGCCTTTCCGAGCGGACCTACCACATCCAGAATACTGTCACCGACCGAGAGAGTATCCAACAGCGCAGTGGTTTTCCCCACCTTTTGGTACATAATGGTGATCGTTCCCTTTTGCGGATCTTCATCTGCCAACGTGAGCGGGATCCGTTCTCCCGTTTCATTTACGCGCAAGATCACAAACTGCCCCGCCTTGCCCTTTGCGGCAATCAGCGGCGCCTCAATTTCCATCAACGATACAAAGGCGTTTAATGCCCGTTTACCAACTATTTGAAACATACTTTCCCACCTCTATTCCTTATATATTAGCATACGCTTTTTT
>JAFSIB010000028.1 GCA_017440005.1 Clostridia bacterium | reverse complement strand
CGAAGATATATCACCCGTTCCGTGAGGAACGGATATCATTGAAAAAAGTCACCTTTGTCGGTAGACAAAAGTGACTTTTTTCGTGGTGCGGGCGACAGGACTTGAACCTGCACGCTTGCGCATTGGCTCCTAAGACCAACGTGTCTGCCATTCCACCACGCCCGCATTGACAACTATTTTAACATGTTTTTTCTGTAATTGCAAATGGTTTCTGCAAATATTATCAAACCGCACATATAGTATAAGAATAGCAAGGAAAAATCTAACAGTTGTATATTTTGTCGGAAAGTGTTGCATGAAATAAGAATTTTTGGTATGATACAAGAGTATGGGGGTGAGGTGCTTGACAAGGCGTATCGGTGCATTACTTTGTTTTATTGTGCTTATCCTTACGGCGTGTCAACAAGAACCAACTCCGCAAACGTCTGTAAACACCGTGTTAATCCCTGTCATATCAACACAGGTTGCTGATAAAACGTCAACTGAGGTAACAACGAACGCAAGCGCTTCTGTGAGCGATAGCACCGACTCTACCGTTTCTTCGGGCGGATCCAACTCTGAGGTAACAACAACCGCTACTACCACTGTAACTACAGCAACTTCTAAGTCTGCTTTTACCGCAGACCCCACACAAGAAATGCGAGCAGCTTGGGTTTCCTACATAGAATTGGATACCATTTTTACGTCTTGCAAAACCGAAACGCAGGTTCGTGAAAAGCTGAACGGGATTTTGGATACGTTTCAACAGTTCCGTTTAAACACCATGTATTTGCATGTGCGTGCAAACAGCGATGCGTATTATGTTTCTTCCTATTTTCTTCCAGCTACCAATGCTAAGAAATTTATCGAAGCCGGATTTGATCCGCTTGCTTATATGGTTAGAGAAGCACATCGCAGAAACATTGCGGTTCACGCATGGGTGAATCCGTACCGAATCGGTCGCAATACTGCTTTTGCCGTTGCCGACACGCCAACGTTCTCTGACAGTAACGGTCGCTACTATTACGTACCGTCTTCCGCCACCTCACAGCGGTTGATTTTAAATGGCATTCGTGAATTGGTGAACAATTATGCGATTGACGGCGTGCAATACGACGACTATTTTTACCCGACCGGTGTACTGGAAACCAATACGGTTTACGGGTACGAAAGTGCCGACTATGCCATATATCAGCAAAGCGGCGGCACATTAGCAATCGCCGATTGGCGTCGTGCGGCGGTTGATTCGTTGATTTCCGCCACATACACAATTGTGAAATCCAAGAACATGACTTTTGGGGTTTCGCCTGCCGTCAGTGCCGACGCTACTTACAAGAACTTATATGCTAATCCGAAAAAATGGTTAGCAGAAAGCGGATATGTGGATTATATCTGCCCGCAAGTGTATACCGGATTTGAGCACGGAAGCAACCCGTTTTCAAAAGCAGTTGAGCAATGGTTATCCTACCCACGCCATTCCTCGGTTAAACTGTATATCGGTGTTGCGTCGTATAAAGCGGGGCTTCTTAACGATACCTATGCCAAAGGCGGCGCGACTGAATGGGCGCAAAACAACGATATCTTGAAGCGTTCGATACTGGAAATTCGCAACCGGAAGATACCCGGCTTTGCCTTGTACAGTTACAGTTATTTAACGCCCGATAAAGTGGTTGGTTTATCGAAAACAAACGATGTATCGGTTGCCAAAACGGAAATGCAAAATCTATTGACGGTTTTATAAACATGAGGTGAAAACATGGCAAAACATGTAAAAGACGAACAAACAACAGCGATGTGGAAGATTATCGCCATTGTGGGAGCCTCTGTTGCGGCGCTCGCGATTATTCTTTTCATCCTGGCATACGGTGGCGTTTTGGATGCGGTATCCTCGTTGTTTGGCAATGGGGAAGACACAGGCACCACGCAAACAACGCTGCCTACCACAACGACAACAAGTACGCCGCCACCCGCGCCGGTTTATCGAAAACCCGATACCATGAACGGTATGTGGTTGACCCCGGGCCGTGATTATTATTTGTCGGAGAAAAATACAGGTGCCGCGGTACAAAAACAGATCGATTCAGCCTTTGAAGCAGCGGAATCCTGGGCGTTTAATACACTTCTGTTACCGCTTGACATCGAGGACGATACCCGTGTGATTTATCCCTCGACAGTTGCCGCTTTCCCCGAGTTTACCGATGCCGATGGGAAGGAGTTTGATCCGGTTACATACGCGATCACAAAAGCGCGTGAACGCAATATGTATACTTACGTTGTTTTGGATCTTCACGTGCGCGACGGTGAAGAATGGGATCCGCGCACCGACTTGGGTTCACAACGGATTTTAAAGATGGTCGAAGAGGCGGCGGTCCGTTATAAGGTTGATGGGTTCTTTATTTCCGGTTTTGCCTTTGATTTAAAACAAGTGAAAAGCGAAGAACGTGACGGCACTATCACCGCTCTTAATGCGTTGATGGAAAAGGTAACCACGTGTATTTCTCAAGTGGATCAGAACTATTACACCGGACTGTTATCTTACGGAATCTGGGCACACAAATCCGTGGACGAGCGCGGCTCGGAAACGGGCGAGTATTATGAAGAATTTACAGACGGTTGCGCCGATACACTGGCATGGTTGGAAAAAGGCTTGTTCCAATGCGTTATGGTGCAAAACTATACCTCGACCGCACATCCGACGGCATCCTTCCAAAATGTTTTAAAATGGTGGGATGCGGTGGCGGAGAAACAACAGTTGCCGCTGTATATTTCACATTGTGCGAACCGCATCGGTTCCTATCTGGCAGGTTGGAAATCCACAGACCAGTTGGCACAACAGTATTTGTACTGTAAGTCTGCAACAGCGTGGCAGGGGAGTTGCTATGACTCTTTTACCTCGCTGAACGCGGATACCTCCGGTATGACGGAGACACTTAAACGCGCGTTTGAGGGAACACTGGACGAAGAGTTTATTTACAAAAAACTGACGATCAGTGTCCCAAATAAGACCAAGTATACCACAACGGAATCCACCATTACTCTGCAAGGCGCGGGTGATAAGAACTTCCCGCTTACCGTAAATGGTCAGGAAATGGAATTAACCGACCGCGGTTACTTTTCCTTGTTTTGCCAATTGAGTGTTGGTGAAAACCAATTTGTTATTTCACATAAAGGGACAACCAAAACCTATACCGTTACGTATAAACAAATGATCCTTCAAAGCGTATCACCGAATTCCGATATGACTGTTGATGGCGGAAATCAATTTGTTATCAGCGCCATTGCACGAAAAGGGTCTTCTGTAACCGCATCCATTAACGGTACTAGCATCAAACTGACGGAAAATGAGTTAAAAGAGGAAGAAAGCGGTAACGTCCCTTCGGATTTTGCGGAATACAAAGGAACGTATACGATCCCCAAAGGAAAGGTTGGGGAATCCGTTTCGTTAGGTGCTGTTAAAATCACCGCCACATATAATGGTTTGTCAGAAACGAAAACCGGAGGTAAACTGACGGTTACGGCGCTTCCTGTGCCAACCACAACCACAACGTTAACAAACGGTAGTGGAACAACGGTACCTTCAGGTACGCCGATTCCGGCACCGAACGAGAATGTGGAAATTGTGACGATTCGTTCGGATTACGCCGAAACGTTCTCCGGCGGTTCCTTGGTGGACGATTATTCCAGAACGTATAACTCATACTTACCCAAGGGTACGACCGATTATCTTGTGAGTAAAGTATATTACAGTAACCAGGGAACAACATACAACTACTATCTGTTAGCATCCGGTAAACGTGTGTATGAGAAAGATGCAACGCTCAGCAGCGGCGGTTTGTTGACGTACACGCAACTGGCTAACGGCAACATGACGGTAACCGATACGCACACGCAGTTTTCGTTTGATACCACCAGTTGTATTCCGGTATATGTACGAACAAAAGGACAAAAATACCGTTTGGATACAACGTCCAAAACGCCGAGTTATGATATTGCCCCATATTCGCAAACCACCACGGATATTGATATTGAGTTCCACTATCTTTCCGAAAAACCGGCGTTACCGGATATATCGTCCAGTCCGTTATTCAGTTCTGCACAGTGGTTGTATGACGAAGACTCACAGGCGTATGTTTTGCGGTTGACACTCAAGAAGACGGGTGGTTTCTACGGTGTTTCCACGAAATGGAACGGCAACACCCTGCAGATCACGTTCTTAAATCCGGCGAATATTGCCAACAATACCGAAACCGAACCGCTCAAAGGTGTGAGTATCTTGTTGGATCCCGGCCACGGGTCGGACAACGACAAAGCATGGGAAGCACCCTATAATCTATCTTATGCTCAAACCTTGAAAACCAAATTGGAAGCGCTCGGTGCGACTGTGGATATGACACGCACCACCCACTTAGGTACCGGTGAACTTTCTTTACAGTCTCGCGTTCAAATGTCCCAAACCAAAGGGTATCATCTGGTAATCAGCGTGCACATGAACGCATCTGCTAACGGTAAGGCAACCGGTGCTACAGTACACTATTATTCGGAAAATTCTTATGTACCGTCCAAAGTGATTTACGATAAAATGCACGAAGTCGAGACCGCGTACGGTGTGGGAACAGATGCCAACGGAACACCGCGTGCCGACGGAACGGTGTGGGGCACGTTATATATGACACGTTCCATTTTCCATTGCCCGTCCGTTTTATTGGAATGTGCTTTTTTGGACAACGCCAAGGACAAAGAAGCGCTGAGCAATCCGGAATACCGCGAAAAACTGATGCAAGCGGTTACGGACGGCGTTATCAAATACTTTTCACAGCAGAAATGAGAATAGGGTATGAAACCAACGATTCATTTTACGTTGCACGAAT
>JAFSIB010000027.1 GCA_017440005.1 Clostridia bacterium | reverse complement strand
GGAAAACTGGGAGCAGAAGGTAAGCGATGTGAAGGAATTCCGGGTGGATACCTTCGTTATGGGCGATGACTGGGAAGGAAAATTTGACTTCCTGAAAGAATACTGCCAGGTGGTCTATCTGCCCAGAACACCGGAGATCTCCACAACGAAGATCAAAACCGATTTAAAATAACACAAAACCGCCGCGGTACCATGTGTACCGCGGCGGTTCATCTTTATTCTTGTGTACGGTCGGCGTTGAGTTGCTTGGCAGAGCGACGGTGTTCGGGGATAATCTCGCCGGCTTTGGTCAGTGCCATCTTAGTGAGTAACGGTCCCACCAGTTCATAAATCAAAACGGAGAACAACACAATGTTGCGCACCAAAGAGCCTTCTTCGGTACCAAGCTGCATGGCGGTTACCGACATACCCAGCGCCACGCCTGCTTGCGGCAACAGTGTGATACCAAGGTACTTGACAATGCTCTCATCGCACCCGCATGCTTTGGCACTCCAACTGCTTCCCAACATTTTGCCGAGTGAACGGAATACGATAAACACCACACCGATTCCCACGATAGCGAGTTGCGTAAAGACCTTGAGTTCCAGTTCCGCACCGCTGATGACGAAGAACAACACAAACAACGGCGTTGTCCAACGATCCACGCGGTCCATCAATTCTTCGGACGATTCGCACACATTGCAGAAGATCGTACCGAGCATCATGCAGGAGAGCAGGGAAGAGGTGCTGATGGTGATGGGCCCGACAGGGATATGGATCATGGTGATCGCCACCGTCAGGATCACAAAGGTGACCGACACGGAAAGACGTTTGCTGCGGGAGTGGAAATGCTTTTCGGTCTCCGAGAACAAAAAGCCCATCACCGTTCCCAGCAACAACGAAGCGATGATCTCAATGAGCGGGTTAATGACGATCGAGAAGATGTCCACGTGTCCGCTGACCATTCCTTTGGCAATGCCGAAGGACACGGCAAACACGATCAGACCAACGGCATCATCCAACGCCACGATGGGCAGTAAGAGATCGGTGAGTTTGCCCTTCGCTTTATATTGACGCACAACCATCAAGGTTGCCGCGGGGGCGGTTGCCGTTGCTACGGCACCCAGGGTGATGGCAACACTCATGGGCAGTACGTCTTCACCCAGAATTAAGCTGAGCACACACAGAGCAATATCCACGAATACAGCGGCGACCAGCGCTTGCACAATACCGATCACGGTTGCCTGCTTACCGATCTTTTTGAGTTGCGAAAGGCGGAACTCATTGCCGATGGAAAATGCGATGAAGCCGAGCGCTACATCCGAAATGACGCCGAAATGTTCAATATATGACATCGACGTAAAGCCCAGTCCCTCTATACCGAGCAACTGCCCCAACAAGCCGAGCCCGTACGGCCCGATCAATACGCCGGCAGCCAGGTATCCCGTGACGGCGGGTAAGCCGAGCGGCTTGATGACACGGGTAAACAGCAATCCCGCAAACAGAGCGATGGCAATGCTTAATAAGATATCCATTTTCGTATACGCCTCTTTTATATAAACTTCCGTTATTGTATTCCTTAGAGGACGGAATGTCAAGCAGGAATTTTCCCTTGACACTTTTTACAGGATATGGTATACTTTATGCAGAGAGAAGAGCGAAAAAAGAACGGCACCGTCGTCTTTTTTCGTCTTTTTTTTTTTCAATGCAAGGAGAAGAATTTTGTGGGATTGGGACTTTTTATTGGAGTTTAATACCTGGTCGGTTTTACTGCGCGTATTTGCCGCGGCTTTGCTGGGCGGTATCATCGGCAGTGAACGCGGCCGTCACGGACGTGCGGCGGGACTGCGTACGCACATTTTGGTGTGCGTGGGTTCGGCGATGACGTCGCTTACGGGGTTGTTCGCGGTCAAAGTCCTTGAAACCGGCGGCGATGCGTTCCGCATCGCGGCACACGTGGTTTCCGGTATCGGCTTTTTGGGCGTCGGTATGATCTTGGTGCGCAATCGCACGGTTGTCACGGGTCTTACCACCGCCGCAGGTTTGTGGGCAACGGCAACCATCGGTATTGCGATCGGTTACGGTTTTTATACTGGTGCGGTGGCTGCCACGTTGCTCTGCGTGATCGCCGTTCCGGTGCTGGGACATTTTGAAGAAAAACGCAAGACCATTACAAACGTATACCTGGAGATCGCCGATAGCAGCCGTACCGGTGAGATCGTTCGCGCTTTGCGTGTGCTGTTGGAAACGGAAGTAAACGTGGATGTCATCGCACCCAAGAGCAATGCCATCGGTCACGTGGGGATCTTGTTGCTTGTCAAGACGTATATGATCCCTGAAGAGAAATTGAAAGCCATGGAAGCCATTGAGGGTGTCGACTATATCGTTGAGGAATGCAACGCCTAAAGAAAACGAAACGCGCCGCAAACAACGTTTGCGGCGCGTTCTTTTATTGCTTACTGCCTTTGGTACCGCCAAAAGAAACGGCGGAGAGAATGTTGGTATCGTAACTGAAACTCAGTGCCGCACGCTCGCGGTGGCGTTTGAAGGCTTGTTGTAACATGGTGTCCAACAATTCATCAAACGGAACGCCGGCGGCTTCCCATAAGTAGAAGGACAGCGAACCGGGAATGGTGTTGATCTCGTTGACCCACAGTTCACCGGTTTCCGGGTTGTTTAAAAAGTCAATACGTGCCACACCGCTGCATCCCAACGTGCGGAACGTCTTAACCGCTAACGTCTGTACCTGTTGTGTCAACTCATCGGGAATATCGGCAGGGCAACGGCGCTTGAGATCCGACATACCGCCGGATTTTCCCGACTTGGAACCTTTCCCGCCGCTTAAGTATTTATCGCGGTAACTTAAGATCTCATCACTGTTGATCGGCTCTTCACACACAGAGGGACGCGCATCCTCCGCATCACCCAGTACGGCACAGTTGATCTCTCTGAGCGGTGTGACGGCTTTTTCCACCAACACACGGGACGCAAAGCCAAAGGCTTCATCTAGCGCGGCAATGAGTTTGTCGCGGTTGTTCGCGCGGGCAATACCAACCGATGATCCCAGATTGACGGGTTTAACGATCACCGGATAGCCGATGCCGCTTTCAATGCGGTCGGCAATCGCCTCGGCGTTGAGCGCATATTCTTTGCCGTAAACGCCAACGCGGGCAGCACCGGCACGCCGGCGTGATTGAGAACCGCTTTCATCTGATATTTGTCCATACCCAAAGCCGAGGATAAAATATCGCACGCGGCATACGGTACGTTCAGCATTTCCAACATACCCATCAACGTACCGTCTTCCACGTTGGTACCGTGTACGACCGGTAACGCCACTTCAAAGGATCCCACCACGTTATTGCCGAATTTCTTAGCGGGATAGCGGATCATATCCACGCCGTTTTCTGAGGGGACCAACAACACCTGCGTGGCGGCGGCAAGGCAGGCTTTCATATCGCGATACGTTTCGATCTTGCCGAGTGCTTCGCCCGTGTAAAACCGATTGTCTTTGGAAATATACAACGGGATGGGTTCGTATTTGTCTTGGTTGAGTGCGCAGAACGCCTGAATACCCGAAATAATGGATACTTCATGTTCAACACTGCGACCGCCGAACAGAACGGCTACCTTGGTTTTCATATGTTAACACCTCTCAAAAATTATCCGGTAAATCGTTTTCCAACAGCACAATGCGGGTGCCGTTGCACGGCAATTGGTTTAATGCCTGCAAACCCTCGTTCAGCGTGGGCACCACCAGAATGTGTTGCTCGGGAAAACCGGCGGCAAGTAACCCTTCGCGCAGCGGCGGTGCTTGTTTTAAACCGACCAGTACCGCAATATCACAACAGTTGGCAGCATATTCGCCCAGTTCACGGTTGAGTGCATCCTGCCGCTCGCCGAGTTCCACCATGCCGGGAGTGACCAACACACGCTCGGCATCGAACTGTTTCAGCACGTCCAACGCGCCGCGGAATCCTGCGGGGTTGGAGTTGTACGCATCGTCAATGTATCCGTTGGGCAGCAGTTGCAAACGGTGTTCCACGGGCTTGAGTAACCGCACGGCGTATGCCATTTCGGGAAGAGAGATCCCCAAATGGTACGCTACCGCAATACACCCTGCCAGATTCTGAATGTTGTGCACACCGAGCAGTTTGGTGGTAAATGTTTGTGATTCACCGTTAACGGTGATAGTGAAAGTGGAACCGGTCAATGAAACGTGCAGGTCGGATACGCACACATCCCCGTTTTCCAAACCGTACAAGACGGTGGGGCAAAGGGGTGCTTTTTCCTGCAAGCGAGAACGGATATACGGATTGTCTCCGCAGGCAAACAAGGCGCCGTCGGACGGTAACGCATCCGCCAGTTCAAATTTGGTGGCCACGATGTTGTCGATCGTTTTAAACGTTTCCAGATGTTGCTCGCCGATGGAACTGATGATGCCGTATTGCGGGGATACCAGATCACAGATCTCGGCAATATCGCCCGTATTTTTGGCACCCATCTCGGCAATAAAGATCTGGTGAGACGGACGTAACCGTTCACGGATCGTGCGCACAACGCCCATGGTGGTGTTGTAACTTTCAGGCGTCATCAGCACGTTATAGCGTACCGATAACAAGGCGTGCAAAAAGTTTTTGGTGCTGGTCTTGCCGTAACTGCCGGTAATGCCGATCACGGTCAGATCCGGGCGCTCGGTGATACGGCGTTTCGCATCGCGAACGTAACGGTTCGCGATCGCCTTTTCAAGCGGCAGATTGATGTAGTTTGCAAGACCGATCCATAAAAACACCGTAATGGACAAAACGGCAATAATGCCGATGGCACGCAAAGAGGAGAGAAAGAAGCAACCGACGGCGATTCCGACAAACAAAACTCCTTCGGTTACAAATAAACGTTTGACACGTGCCGTGACCACCAGTGGTTTTTTCGCTTTCTTCGGTATGTTCAGAATGGCTGTAACAGCCAACAACACGGCTGAAACACTGTACGCGTACAGTTCCGGCAAGAACATTGTCGGGAACAATAATGCCGGTAATAAGGTGCGCACGTTGACAATGCGCTTGTCATTGTCGGTGCACCATTTCCGATACCGTTCGGGACGGTAGGAGTTGAGTTGTAACATGTGTGTGTAAAACCATGCTTCCAAGGCGCACAGTACCACACCGCAAATCAACATACACAGTTTGGCGATAATCATGTTCTACCCCCAAAAAAGGAATCCAGTACCCGACTGCATTGCACAAAGCTTTCGGCGAATGCGTAATGACCGCCGTTCAGCACGACCAGACCGGCATCGGGAATGTGTTTTTCCATAATATGCGCATCGCGCAACGGCGTTGCCGTATCGTCTTTCCCCCAAATCAGCAGGGTGGGAACGCGGATACGGGATAAAAGCGGCGTCATATCGGTCTTGAGTGCCAGCACCATGCTTTGGCGCATCACAGGACTTGCCTGCTTGTAGTCGGCAGAACCGAACCGCGCCTGTGCACGTTCCACGGCATGCGGGAACAAAGAACGGATACCGGGCAGTTTTGCCAGGCGCTTAACACATTTAAAGGTATACACGCGCAGGTAATAGGATAGCGAGTGTCGGGCGGGAATACCGGCGGAGTCCAATAAGACCGCCTTGCGGATATTCAGTTCACAGTGTTCACGGGCAAGCAATTCAATGAGCACCCGTCCACCGTTGGAATGTCCCATGCCGATGACATCGGTCACGCCGATCGCTTTGGTAAAAGCGATCACGAACTCAGCAAAATCGGTCGGTGTATACGGCGAATCGGGTTCTTCCGAACCGCCGAAGCCGGGGAGATCCGGCACGATCACGCGACAATAGGCGGATAAATGATTGGTCAGCAGGTGGTACAGACTGCCGTCTACACCCCAACCGTGCAACAGCAACACGGTTTGTGCACCGCTGCCCGCGTCGATATAGTGAACACGTTTACCGTTCACGGTGATTTCCATGTTACCGCCCCTTTTAATAATATATGTAAAATACACATTACCATATCGTACCACACTCTGCTTAAAAAATCAATGCCGCAACAAAAGTATATGCGTGAAAAACTTTT
>JAFSIB010000026.1 GCA_017440005.1 Clostridia bacterium | reverse complement strand
TCTCCTCTTTTTGTATTTTTAGAAAGGAGAATCGGCATGGATCAGTCGCTTCAATCAATTCAATGGTTTCCCGGCCACATGACGCGTACCAAGCGGAAGATTATTGAAACGTTACCGCTTGTGGATATTGTGGTTGAAGTGGTGGATGCGCGTATTCCCGTCAGCAGTCGCAACCCTGACTTGGATGATCTGGTGGCAAAAAAGCCGCGGTTGCTGATTCTCAACAAAGCGGACATTGCAGATGAAACCGCCACCCGTGACTGGCTCAAGTATTACAAAGAGCAAGGTATTCCTGCTGTCGCTGTGGACTGTAAAAGCGGCAAAGGGATCGAACGGTTTGTCCCGCTCATGCGCGAGGTGTTGCACGATAAACTGGCGGCATGGGCGGAAAAAGGCATGGTAAAACGGGCAATCCGCGCCATGGTGGTGGGCGTTCCCAATTCGGGTAAATCGTCGTTTATCAACCGCATGGCACGCGGCGGAAAAGCCAAGGTGGAGGACCGTCCCGGTGTCACGCGCAATCAACAGTGGTTTGTCATTGACGGCGGTGCACAGTTATTGGATACTCCCGGTATCTTGTGGCCGAAATTTGAGGATCAGACCGTTGCGCGTCATTTGGCGTACACAGGTGCGATCCGTGACGAGATCTTGGACAGTGAAGAATTGGCGTTCGGTCTTTTGGATATTCTGGCAACGGATTACGAAGATTGCTTGCGTGCCCGTTATAAATTAACGGAACCGCTTTCGGAAGATCGCTGGGAGTTATTACAACAGATCGGCCGTAAACGCGGTATGTTGATCTCGGGCGGTGAAGTGGATACGTTGCGCGCATCCATCATGTTATTGGATGAGTTTCGCGGTCAGAAGATCGGGCGAATCACATTGGAACGTATAGCGGAGGAGAAAGTATGACGGAACAACGAAAACGGATTCTCGGTATTTACGAATGGGTGGAGATCATCACGGCTGCGTTGATTGCCATCGTTCTGATCTTTACGTTTGTATTCCGCTTGGTGGACGTGGACGGTACTTCCATGTTGAATACGTTGCACGATAAAGAACGGTTGATTTTATCCAGTTTGCCGTATACGCCGACTCGCGGGGATATTGTGGTGGTTGATCAAGGCGATAACAAACAACCGCTAATCAAGCGCGTGATCGGCCTGGCAGGGGATACCGTTGCCATTGATGAAGAAACCGGCGAAGTGTACCTCAACGGTGAAGTGTTGAATGAACCGTATGTCGACGTTCCCACCGCCATGGAAATGATGGTGGGTGAGATTACGGTACCCGAAGGAAACGTGTTTGTGATGGGCGATAACCGTGCGGCAGGTCATTCGTTGGATAGCCGTACGTTTGGTTGTATCGATGAAGATCGTTTGATCGGAAAAGCAGTTTTCCGTTTGACCCCCTTTAACCGTATGGGAGGTTTGTATGACAAATCTTGAGTTTGACGCCGATCTGCGTGCACAAGGTGCCGCGCTTTTATGCGGCGTGGATGAAGCAGGGCGCGGCCCGCTGGCAGGTCCTGTCTTTGCGGCGGCGGTGATTCTGGATCCAAACAACATTCCGGAAGGGTTGAACGATTCCAAAAAACTCTCGGAAAAGAAACGGGATCTGTTGTTTGACGTGATCTGCGAAAAGGCGTTGGCATACGGCATTGCCGAAGCATCGGTGGAAGAGATCGAAGAACACAATATTTTGCAGGCAACGTTCATGGCAATGCGGCGCGCAGTGGATGCGTTATCGGTCAAACCGAATCTTATTTTGATTGACGGGAACCGCGTACCGGAGGGATTGCCCGTACCGGCACAGTACGTGATCAAGGGAGATGCCTTGTCTGCCAGTATTGCGGCGGCATCTATTCTGGCAAAAGTCAGCCGTGACCGCGTGATGCTGAAACTTGCCGAGCAGTATCCGGAATATGAATTTACAAAGCATAAAGGATACGGCACGGCATTGCACTATGAACGGTTGGCACAGTATGTGTCTCGCCGATCCATCGGCGCAGTTTCTTAAAAAAGATCCTGTAGGAGATAAACATGGCACATGTGTCAAAGGGAGCAGCCGGCGAAGTGTTGGCTGCTCGTTTTTTACGAGATGCGGGATACGACGTGTTGGCGGGAAACTACCGTTGCCGCTTCGGGGAAATTGACATAATCGCCGCGGACGATGAGTATATTGTGTTCGTGGAAGTCAAGAGCCGAGAAGAGGACGCGTATTATTTGCCGCGCGAGGCGGTCACCGCCGATAAACAACGCCGTATTATCCGCACGGCGTTACTGTATATGTCCAAAACAAACGATCCGCGCCAGATGCGGTTTGACGTCATAGAAGTGGTCACCCCCAAAGGGGAACCGCTGAAAGCTCTGGATATCCACCACATTGAAAACGCGTTTGGGGGATAATCGATGCGCTTGTTTGACCTGCATTGCGACACGTTGACGGAGTGTTACCGTAAGGGTGAAACCCTGGATTTCTGTACGGGTGACGTGGATCTTTCCCGTGGGGAGATCTATGAGCCGTGGTGTCAGGTGTTTGCGGTGTGGTTGTCGGATGCAGTGCACGGCGAGGCAGCGTGGCGGTATTGCCTGCGTGTCTTGACGTATGCGCGCCGTAGTCAGCGAAAACTAGCAGATCGTTTGCGATTTGTTAGCACGCGTGCCGCTCTGCATGACGCGCTCGATAACGGTCAAACCGTTGGAATATTGGGCGTTGAAAACGGTGCAGCACTCGGCGGAAAAGCGGAACGTGTACGGGTGTTGGCGGCACTTGGCGTGCGTGTGCTCACCCTTACCTGGAACGGTCAAAACGAACTGGGGAACGGCTGTATGAGCGGCATACAGAACGGACTTACTCCGTGCGGGAAAGCCGTGTTGCAGGAGTTGGAAAAACACCGTATGATCGCGGATGTTTCCCATCTGAATGAAGCGGGATTTTGGGATGTGGCGGATCGTTCACAACGCCCGTTTATCGCGAGCCACTCGGTATCGTCTGCGGTAAATGATCACGTGCGCAATCTCACGGATAAGCAATTTTGTGCAGTACGGGATCATGGCGGAGTGGTCGGTATTACGTTGTGCGAAACGCAACTCGGTGAACAAAGCTTTGACTGCCTTTACCGTCACGTAATGCAGTATTTATCATTAGGCGGCGACAAAACAGTGGCGTTGGGATTTGATCTGGACGGTACATTTGTGAAGCCCGCCCTCGGCGGGATCAAAGCCGCAGAGAGATTTGGGGAATTCCTGCTTCGGCGCGGTTTGGATGAAAAAACGGTAAATGCCGTTTTGTTTGACAATGCGTATCGCTTTTTTTCGCAAGTTTTGCCGTGAATATGCTTTACAAGTGCATAAAAATGCGGTACAATAAAGGGTAATTCGGCAGAGGAGTTTGATAAACTATGATGTATAACAGTACGCGTGATAAGTCGGTTCGCGTTACCGCCGCTCAGGCGATTACACGCGGCATATCCGAAGAAGGCGGTTTGTTCGTTCCCGAGCAGATCCCCGCTCTTTCGTTGGCGGAGATCGAATCGTTGGTTTCGCGCAATTATATCGAACGGGCAGAGTTCGTTCTGTCGCGGTTTTTAACGGATTTCACAGCAGATGAAGTGAACGATTGCGCCACGTCTGCGTATTGTGAAGAACGGTTCCCCGGGGATCATCCCGCACCCGTACACATGCTCAAAAACGGTACGGCTGTTTTGGAACTGTGGCACGGTCCGACATGTGCTTTCAAAGATATGGCGTTGCAGATCCTGCCGCACTTAATGCGTGTATCCGCCGGAAAAACGGTGGGAAATAACGAGATCGTTATTTTGGTGGCAACGTCCGGCGATACGGGCAAAGCCGCGTTGGAAGGATTCCGCGATGCGCCGAATACGCGTATTCTGGTATTCTATCCCGAAAACGGTGTCAGCCCCATGCAAAAATTGCAGATGACCACACAGGAAGGCGGCAACGTCGGCGTGTGTGCGATCCGCGGCAATTTTGACGATGCGCAGACCGGTGTTAAAACCATCTTTACCGATCCTGCCGTGAAAGCAAAATTAGCGGAGCAGGGGCGTCAGTTCTCCTCGGCAAACTCTATCAACTGGGGTCGGTTGTTGCCGCAGATCGTGTATTATATTTCGGCGTACTGCGATATGCTGAAAAACGGTACGATCCAATTGGGTGATGCCATTAACGTAGTGGTGCCCACAGGTAATTTCGGTAACATTTTGGCGGCGTATTACGCACGCGAAATGGGGTTGCCGATCAAACGGTTGGTTTGTGCGTCCAACTGCAACAACGTCTTGACAGAGTTCTTGCAAACCGGTACGTATGACCGTAACCGTACGTTCCACACCACGATCTCGCCTTCCATGGATATTCTCATTTCCTCCAATCTGGAACGGTTGCTGTTCCATTTGTGCGGAAATGACGATAGGCAAACGGCGGATTGGATGCAACAACTGAAAACGGACGGTAGATACACCGTTTCGGCGGAAGTGCTTGCGAAGATTCAGGCGTTGTTTGATGCCGGTTGGTGTGACGATACACAAACCAAAGACGAGATCCGTGCCATCTATGAAGATGAGGGATATTTGTGCGATACGCACACGGCAGTCGCTTTGCGTGTATACCGTGAGTATCGGGAGCGCACGGGGGATACCACCCCCACGGTTGTCGCGTCCACTGCCAACCCGTATAAGTTCTCTGCCAGTGTGCTGGATGCGTTACAGAGCGATTGTGCCGTAGCGGATGAGTTCGCGGTGGTGGAAGCGCTGAACGCGTTGACCGGATGCCCGATCCCGCCATCGTTAGCGGCACTCAAAGGAAAACAACCGCGGTTTACCGGTGTTTGTGACCGCGATACCATGGAACAAACGGTATTTGAGTTGTTAGGATGAGGTGATACCGTGTCCTTGTTTGTCATATCCGATCCTCACTTGTCGTTGTCCACGGACAAGTCCATGGCGGTGTTTTCCGGTTGGAACGATTACGTGCAGCGTCTGGAAACCAACTGGCGACGTTTGGTCGACCCGGATGACACGGTTGTGCTGGCGGGCGACATTTCCTGGGCGATGGCATTGGAGGATGCGTATGAAGACTTTCGGTTTCTGCACGAGTTGCCCGGCCGTAAGTTGATTTTGAAGGGCAATCACGATTATTGGTGGTGTACCCGCCGTAAAATGGATACTTTTTTGGCGGAAAAGGGATTGGATTCCCTTACCATTGTACACAACGATGCCGTTGCGGTGGATGATCGGTATGCGGTGTGCGGTTCGCGCGGATGGTTTTATGATGACGGCGAAGACAATGCCAAGATCTTGCGCCGCGAAGCGGAACGGCTTCGCACATCGATCCGCGCGGCAAAAGTAACCGGATTGGAACCGGTGGTGTTTTTGCATTATCCGCCGTTGTTTGACGGGCGCGCATGTGAGGAGTTGACCGACGTGCTTCTGGATGAGGGCATCAAGCGGTGTTATTACGGTCACGTTCACGGTGCGGGGATCCGTCAGGCGTTCCAGGGTGAGTGGAACGGGATCACGTTTCGTTTGACATCGTGTGATGCGTTGCAATTTTGCCCGCTTTTTATCCCGTGAAAACGCAAAAAAATGCAAAATATCAGTAGATTTCTTTTAAATAGTGTGTTATAATGAATTGATAATGGATTTTTAAATCTTAGGAGGCAAATAACCATGGCATTAAAACAGGCAAACAAAGTCGAAACCAACCGTGTTGAGTTGGAAATTGAAGTGGGTGCTGAAGAGTTCGCACAGGCGGTCAGCGCTGCTTATCGCAAGAACATCGGTAAGATGAACATTCCCGGTTTCCGCAAGGGCAAAGCGCCCCGTGCATACGTGGAGAAGATCTACGGTGAAGGCGTCTTCTATGAGGATGCGATCAACGCGATCTATCCCTCTGCGCTGGATGCGGCAATTCGCGAATCCGGTTATGAATATGTGGATGATAAAGTGGATCTGGACGTGGTCTCGGTTGGCAAAGAAGGTCTTTGCTTCAAAGCCGTTATCACTGTGAAACCCGAAGTGGAAGTGACCGAATACAAAGGCTTAAAAGCTGCCAAGAAAGCGGCTACAGTAAAGGCTGCTGAAGTGGATGAAGCATTGAAGCAACTGCAGGATCGCAACTCCCGTTTGGTAACGGTGGAAGACCGTGCAGCTGAAAACGGTGATACCGTTGTGTTTGATTTTGACGGTTACGTGGACGGCGTGGCATTTGACGGCGGCAAGTCCGAAAACTATTCGTTGGTGCTCGGTTCCGGTCAGTTTATCCCCGGCTTTGAAGATCAGATCGTTGGCAAGAAGACCGGTGAAGTGTTTGACGTGGATGTGACCTTCCCCGAAGAGTATCACGCCAAAGAATTGGCGGGCAAACCGGCTGTGTTCAAGTGCAAACTGCACGAGATCAAAGTGAAAGAGTTGCCGGAACTCAACGATGATTTTGCCAAAGATTGCAGCGAGTTCGATACGCTGGAAGAACTCAAAGCCGATACCAAAGAAACCATCAAAAAGCAAAAGGAAAGAGCCGCTGACGAGGCGTTTGAAAACGAGTTGATGGAACAACTTATCCAAAACCTCAAAGGCGAGATTCCGGAAGCAATGTATGAAAACCGTGTGGATGACAGTGTGCGTGATTTCGGTTACCGTCTGCAGTCGCAGGGTCTGGACCTGAACACCTACATCAAATACACCGGCATGGAAATGGATGAGTTCCGCAAGGGCTTCCGTGAGCAGGCGGAGAAATCCGTGAAACTGCGCTTGGCTCTTGAAAAGATCGTGGAACTTGAGAAGATCGAGCCCACCGAAGAAGAGGTCGAGGCAGAATTCAAGAAGTTTGCCGATCAGTACAAGATGGAAGTTGAGCAGATCAAATCCATGATCCCGCAGGCGGAACTGGTGAAAGATCTCGCGGTTGGCAAAGCGATGGAACTGGTGAAGGCTTCCGCTGTGAAACCCACCAAGACAACCAAAGCGAAAAAAGAAGAGAAAGCGGAATAAGATCGTTTAAATCGGTCTATATTACCAACGATTGATTAGGGTAGAGCGAAATATCCGAACCCGCCGCACACGCGGCATCTTTCGGCGCTTTTACCCCAATGTATGCGAATGGGAAAGGATGAAAGACGTGAGCAGTTTAGTGCCGTATGTTGTGGAGCAAACCAGCCGCGGAGAACGCAGTTATGATATTTTCTCCCGTCTGCTCAATGACCGCATTATCATGTTGTCGGATGAGGTGAACGATGCTACAGCGTCGTTGGTCGTGGCGCAGCTTCTGTATTTGGAAGGGCAGGATCCCGACAAAGACATTCACCTGTATATCAACAGTCCCGGCGGTTCGATTTCTGCCGGCATGGCGATTTACGATACCATGCAGTTCATTAAATGCGACGTGTCCACCATCTGCATCGGCATGGCTGCCAGCATGGGTTCGTTCCTGCTGGCTGCCGGTGCCAAGGGCAAACGCTTGGCGCTTCCCAACAGTGAGATCATGATCCATCAGCCGCTCGGCGGTGCCAAGGGTCAGGCAAGCGACATCAAGATCCAGGCGGAGCACATTCTGTTTATCCGCAATCGGATGAACAAGTTGCTCTCTGAAATGACCGGTCAGCCGCTTGAAGTGATCGAAAAAGATACCGATCGCGACAACTGGATGACGGCGGAAGCCGCCGTTCAGTACGGCCTGATTGATAAAGTGATCGAAAAACGCGTATAAGGAAGGATTATACCCGATGCCGAAGAACGATGAAAATCGCACCCTCACATGCTCGTTTTGCGGAAAAGCGCAAGACGAGGTATACCGCTTGATTGCAGGTCCCGGTGTGTATATTTGCAACGAGTGCGTGGAGTTGTGCAGTGAGATCTTGGAAGACGGCGCGCATTTTTCAAAAAAACGTGCGTTGGAGGTGGATGCTTCGTTTACGTTGCCGACACCCAAAGAGATCAAAAAATCACTGGATGACTATGTCATTGGGCAGGATGCGGCGAAGATCGCGTTATCCGTCGCGGTATATAACCACTATAAACGCATTTACTGCGAAGAGGATCTGGATGTGGAGATCGGCAAAAGCAACGTGTTGTTGTTAGGTCCCACCGGTGTCGGTAAAACGGCACTTGCCCAGACTCTGGCAAAAACGTTGAACGTACCGTTTGCTATCGCGGATGCGACCACTTTGACCGAAGCCGGTTACGTGGGTGAAGACGTGGAAAAGATCTTGCTTCGCCTGATCCAGGCGGCAGAAGGAAACGTGGAACGCGCGGAACGCGGTATCATCTATGTGGATGAGATCGATAAGATCGCACGGCGGAGTGAAAACCCGTCGATCACGCGTGACGTCAGCGGTGAGGGTGTACAACAAGCCCTGCTGAAGATCTTGGAAGGTACGGTATCCAACGTTCCTCCCGGAGGCGGACGGAAACATCCGCAGCAGGAGTTTATTCAGATCGATACCAGTAATATCCTGTTTA
>JAFSIB010000025.1 GCA_017440005.1 Clostridia bacterium | reverse complement strand
ACGTCTGCCGAACGCCCGCCGCGACCATACCACCTTTTCGTTGTAGGGTGGGGATTTATCCCCACCGCAGGCGCTCCAAGAACGCCCCAAAGGCTCCCTTGTGTAAAGGGAGCTGTCAAAAATCCGCAGATTTTTGACTGAGGGATTGACTGACGATCCTATCAATATACTCACACACACCTCGGAAATTATTATGGATTTCGTTGTTCGGAATGCGAATGACTGTCAGTCCGTATTGTTTTAAAAAAGCAGTACGCTCTTCATCTTTCAGAATATTGGATTTTTCGTAATGTTGCGAACCGTCCAGTTCAATTATCAGCATGGCTTTTGCGCTATAGAAATCCACAATGTATTTACCCAGTACTTTTTGTCTGGAAAATCGAGCCGGATGCGAGCGCAGAAAATCATACCATAAATGTCGTTCTTCTTTGGTCATTTCTTTTCGTAACTGCTTTGCCAAGGGAACCAGTTGTTTATTATGCGTTTGCGGCATGGCAATCCCTCCGTCTTTTTGCTTCGCAAAAATCCACCTCCCTTTACACAAGGGAGGCTTGGTGCGAGCTACAACTTAAAAGAAACGGGGTGCCGTATTGGCACCCCAAAAAATAACCACGTCGCACAATCCAATCGAAATAAAACCCCGCCCTGCCGTAATGTCCCCGCATAACCTGCTACTATAACGAGCAGGTGGGTTGCCGCCCATGAGTTTCGCGCTCCCTTCTTCCGTCCAAAGGACGGGAGGTCTGCAATCCGCTCACGGAGCCGTGCTCCCGATTTCACAGTGTAGTAGGGTTAAAAGGGGATCGGTCCACGCACAGAGCAGGGGACAGGTATCAATCCTCAGCAGGGGACTCCAACGCTTCGACTTCGTACAACTCCGACAACCGTTCTTCAAAGATCTCCGCGATCTCGTCAAACTCATCGTCATCTTCGATCGGCAACAACAGATCCTCGCCGTCCACGTTTTTCACGGTCAGGATCACCAGTTCACCGTCATCCTGCAACATCTCGTTCGGATCATGATAGATCGGCAACAACGCCACATACCGACCTTCATCCGTTTCAATCATATCCAGGATCTCAAATTCATGTTGATTGCCCTCGTCATCCACGACAGTGACAATATCATTTCCGTATTCTTCAGACATATACCATTCTCCGTTCTTAAGGCTCCAGCCGTTTTTCATGGTTACATCTTACCGCATCTCACCCCATTCGTCAAGTGCGAAAAATGTTGAATAAAAAAATTATAAAAAGTTTAAAAAAACTATTGACATTTACCAAAACGTATGGTATATTGTAGATGACAAAAGGAGAGAACATAAAAAACGAGATCAGAGAAAAAGGAGTGAGTCCCGTGGGTTAAGCAGTTGCCCTCGGCAAAAAACTGAAAGAGGTGAGTCCAAAGGTTTAGGTAATTTTTTGTAAGACTCAACGTAATTTTTGAAGTAATGGGTGATTCACATGATTCAAATGCGAGGTTTCCTGAAAATTATTTAAGAAGGGGATAGTCCCATGCACTGAGGAGAACCAATCGTGTAAGTGATCAAACGAATCCGATTTATAGATAAGAGTAACCTTTCATAACCAACAAAACTATATACCCACGAAACGGTGAAAGCGTTTCGTGGGTTTTTGTTTCGATTGGTGTGTACGACGTGATTGTTTTTAGGGGGCGCAATACGCGCCCCCGTAACTTTTAATCAGCATCACGCCTTTACGCCGCCCCTATATTACGCAACGGCAATTTGTTTGCTTGCAATCTCAAACGTATAATCGATCGTCCTTACGGGTACACTACCGAAAAAAGGGGGCGGGGCGATGAAACCGACGGTCAAATATGCAACCATCGGTGCGCTGGCGGGACTCGCCAACGGGTTGTTCGGGTCGGGCGGCGGGTTGTTTTTGGTGCCGCTGTTGATCGGATGGACCGATATGCCGCAAAAACACGCCTTTGCCACGTCGGTTGCCATCATCGTTCCGCTGTCTGCGGTATCGCTGGTTGTGCTCGCCTTGCGCGGCGGGGTGGATGTTGCGACGGCGTGGCCGTATCTGATCGGCGGTGCGGCGGGCGGTGTGCTATCGGGACTGTTATTCAAAAAAGCCTCGGTCACTTTCCTGCACCGTCTGTTCGGGCTTCTCTTACTGTACGGCGGGATTCGGGCGGTGCTTTTATTATGAAGATCGCGCTTGCCATCGCCGTGGGCCTGCTCACCGGCATCATCAGCGGGTTTGGGATCGGCGGGGGTTCCTTGCTCATTGTCTACCTGACCGCGTTTGCCGCTGTGGATCAGTATACCGCAGGCGGTATCAATCTGTTATATTTCTTGTGTTGCGCGCCCGCCGCGTTGGTATCCCACATAAAGAATCACCGCGTGGAATGGAAAGCGGTGCTGTGGTGTACGCTTGCCGGGGTGGTCACGTGCGCTTTCTCGGCTTGGCTCTCCGGCGCGATACACACCGATCTGTTACGGCGCCTGTTCGGGGGATTACTCCTGTATATCGGCGTGCGGGAACTGCGCATAAAACCGCAAAAAAACGCTTCTCACAAACCGTGAGAAGCGTTTTGTCATTCTAAAATATAAATCGACACGTGTCGTCTGCCAAACTGGCAGGTCTGTTTGTACGTTTCCATAAACAAATCGGCAATGATGATGTTTTCCCGCACCGCAATACCCGTATCGCGCGCTTCGGCGTATCCGTACACGTATCCGTCATCCGCGATGATAAACATCTTGGTGCCGTACGGAATGATTTCGGGATTGACCGCCACCACACCGTTTTTGCAATACGTGCCCGTTGCGGTCTTGGTTCCTTTTTTGAAATAATATGCGCACGCATCGCCCGTGAGCACCGATTTGTAAGAGAGCGGCCGTCCGTTTTCATCCAATTCAAGCGGAATGGGGGAGATGGAAAGTGAGCCGTTTCCCACCGTGGCAAGTTCGGTCACCGCTTCGGTCACCGTTTCTTCCACCGTTTCCGTTGTCATGAGTACACCGTCTTTGTAATACTCACGCAACACGCGCTCCACCTTACCGTCCACACCGGCACGGTCTACTCGGCGCGAACCCGCCGGCAGATCGTCGGTAAAGGTCAGTTGCTCACCGTGTGTAAGCACCTCGGTCTCGGTGCGCAGGGTACTTTCATACGGTGCGATCTCGATCACCGTTTCGGCAGTCAACACATCGGTCGGTTGACAACCTACCAGATCATACGTGTTGGCAAGTAAACCTGCCTCAGCGATCGCATCGGCAACCGTACCGTCCAACATTCGAACTGTCTGCAGCACTTCGCCGTTTGCCGTGATCGGCACTTCAAACGAGCGTGTGATCTCAATATGCGGTTGTTCGCCTTCCAACGAGGCGCTCACCACGTCTTTCGGTTGCAACGACACACCGGCTTTTGCCAGAATCGTATCGGTGTGTCGGCAGAACGTGGCAATGGAAAACACATGACCGCCGTCATTGATGGTGACCGGTTGTAACGAAACGGTCATCCCCGTCATGGTCAGTATTGAAATCAGACTGATCGCGACAGCGGCAACGGCGGCGGAATGACGCTGCAAAAAGCGGCGCACAACGTCACCGATATTCCGTATCCAATCTTTCATACACCCTCCAAAGCCTTTAAAAACGATATGAGGCTCTTTCGACTTTTGGCAGTATACCCGCAATTTTGGATTTTGTCAATTGTTCCGCCTGTCGGCGAGTTGTGCATTTCTCACAAAGGAATTGGCGCTCTTTGCCACATTCCCACGAAAACGCGGCGGTTTTCTGCGGGTGGTTTCGATCGACACGATTTTGACAAACCCGCGCCGTTTCGCGGTTTTCGGCACATTCCCTGCCCGCAGGTTCGCAAAAATCCGCCAAACAGCGCCAAACGGTGCTTTTTCCGATCTTGTGAATATTCTTCCAAAAATTTTGTGCAACCACACAGAATTTTACCACCAAAAAACCGCCCTGCACGCGGGAAATTGCGTGCAGGGCGGTCGCTTACCACAAAAACTGCCAAAAAATGGAGAATATTGTTTCATTTTACAGAATGGTTATTCGTTTTAGAAGTATAAACCGTACCAAACTAAGAACATATACACCGTCCAGATCTTGCGGCTGTTGTCCCGTTTGCCGTTATAATGCTCGTCCAAAAAGCGGAGCAGGATGTCGGTGTTGAAGAACCGTTCGGCGTTCTCGCTTTGGAAAGCGGCTTTTACTTTGTTGTAATACGCTTCTTTGCGCAACCACACCCGAACGGGGACAGGGAAGCCCAGTTTGGCGCGCGCGGTATCCTTTTCGGGAATGTGGCGCTTGGCGGCAAGGCGGAGTGCGTACTTGGTTGTACCGCCGCCGATGCGGTGCTTTGTAGGAATACGGGATGCTACTTCAAACACACGCTTGTCCAAAAACGGTACGCGCAATTCCAAAGAATGTGCCATGCTCATGCGGTCAGCTTTCAGCAGAATATCGCCCACCATCCAGCGGTTGATGTCCACGTATTGCATCCGCGTGACGTCATCCAATCCCTCACACCGCGCAAACCACTCTTTGGTGCGGTCGGTCGGATCGGTGGCGGGAATGGATTTTAAGAGCGCTTTTTTCTCTTTTTGTGAGAACATATACGCGTTGCCGATAAACCGCTCTTCCACGGTTTTGGAACCGCGCACAATGAACGATTTGCCTTTAAAATCAAACGGGATCGCCTGCACCACCGCCGCCAACGCACGGCGCAATCCGCGCGGTAACCGTTGGTAACCGGCAAGCGAAGTCGGCTCATGATAAATGCGGTATCCGCCGAACAGTTCATCCGCGCCCTCGCCCGATAACACCACTTTCACGTGCTGCGCGGCCAGTTTGGACACGGCATACAACGCCACACAGGCAGGGTCGGCAAGCGGTTGATCCAACACGTACTGTACTTTCGGCAGCGACTCCCAGTATTCCTCTTCCGAAATTAAGTGTTTGTGATGTTCAATGCCCACCGCTTCTGCCAATTCGGCAGCAAAGTTGGTTTCGTTATAATGTTGACCGTTGTCAAAACCGACGGTGAACGCTTTCTGCCCGCCGAAATACGAGGCAACAAAGCAGGAATCCACACCGCCCGATAAGAAGCAACCTACCTCCACGTCACTGATGCGGTGCGCTTCCACCGAATCGGTAAACACGCGGTCGATCTCGTCCACCGCTTCATCCAGCGTTAAGGTTTCATCGGGCGTAAAGGTGGCTTCCCAGTACCGCGTTTCGGTCACTTCACCGTTGCGGTAACGCAGATAATGGGCGGGTTGCAAACAGTAAATGTCTTTGAAAAACGTTTCACGCGGCAGGGAATACTGGAACGATAAATAGTTATCCAGCGCCGCTTCGTTGAATACTTTTTGATAATCGGGATGTTCCAAAATGCACTTGATCTCCGATGCAAAGATCAACCGCCCGTCGGGCAGGAGGGTATAGTGCATCGGCTTAATGCCGAAATAATCGCGCGCCAAAAACAGTTCTTGCGACTGCTTGTCCCACACCGCAAACGCGAACATACCGCGCAGACGGCACAGCAGATCGGCATCCCATTCCTCAAAGCCGTGCAACAGTACCTCACTGTCGGTCTCGGTCTTGAACACGTGACCCGATTTGATGAGTTCACGGCGCAGATCGCGATAGTTATAGATCTCACCGTTGAACATCAGCACCTTGGTGCCGTCCTCGTTTTCAATGGGTTGACTGCCGCCCTCCAGATCGATGATGGAGAGCCGCCGAAACGCCATGGCGAGCGTATCGTCCATATACACACCCTGCGAGTCGGGCCCGCGATGGGTGATCTTATCCGCCATTTGCTGTAACAACTGTTCACGGTTTGCAACCTGCCCCGTAAACCCGCAAAATCCGCACATGGCACATCCTCCGTTTTCTAAAGAAACAATATATATAGTAGTATAACACATACTGTATAAAAAAGAAACACCAAATGTAAAAATGTTTGCATAAAAAGAAAGCGACCGCTTTACGGTCGCTTTTCGGTCAAGGATCGGTGATTTCGGGAAAGTCGTGTAATACTTGTTGGGCGAGTGCCTGCGCACCGGCAGCAGCCGGATGCACACGGTCGGGGGATAACATACCGTCACTCCAGGAACTTCCTTTGTCAGTAGCGTTAACGGCAGCGGCAAAATCAATGTAACGGTAACCGCTGTTTCGTACATACTCGTTTTTGTATACGTGATTGCGGTCGGGAGTGTTGGGGATGGTTGTTAGAACGGGCGTGATATTTCGTGTTTCGCATTCTTTGATAAACGATTTTACCGCAGTTTGCCAAGACGGATTGATATTGAATTCATCCACTTGATCCGGATCGTTCATTCCCAGACACCAAACAGCATATTGCGGTGTTTCGTACTCCAACAGATGTTTCCACTCTTTTATCATCGCGCTTGATGTGGCACCGGGATATCCGCTGTACAGACAAGCGTCATATCCGGCGGACAAAACGTGATAAGGCCATCGGAGATTGCTCAAGGTGCTCAGGTAACTATCGCCCAATATCCAAATCTCCGCGGTTAGATCGGCGGCACTCCAATTGGCGGAAACGTTGGTGAGTTTACTGTTTTGGCTTTCTATAACAATATCGCCGCGACATACTCCCCAGGGGATTTCTTCGGTTGTATAGGAAGCGGTATCGTTTTGTATATGAACCGTTAAATACTCTCGGGAGTTTACCGACATGGTCACTTGAAGGTGACCGGTAATAGACAGCCCGTGCTCCGCGGAACAGACCTGTCTTTGGGTGTCGGTGTAGGTATACACTTCGATTTTGGTATTGTCGATCGCAACGTACCCATTTGCATATCCGGTTGTGCCGCGGCGAAAATACAAAGTATCGAAATTTTCAACGGTTGCAGAAAAGGAGAATTCTTTGTTGCGCTTAATATACGTTTGCTGCAAGGTTAAACGGTCGCCGGAAACCAGTGTGTCCGCTTTGGCGGAAAACGGATGTATATTTTGCTGTGCGGGGGTTGTGGTGGTGATGACAGAGGACGGGACCCCTGTTATCGGTTCCTGTTGGTTTACGCAGGCGGTGTTCAGCAATATCACCAGACAACCGATCATCAGCAGAAATTTCCTCATGTTAACCCCTCCTATTTGTAGCAAAATTAGTTTAGCGGATTTTCCGCTAAAAGTCAATAGCGAATATTCCGCTAAGCTATACTGACACTATAAAGGGGGTGGGGATATGTTGTACCGCAGAATACGCGATCTTCGGGAAGATAAGGATCTTACACAACGGGAGATGGGTGAGATCTTATCGTGCAGTCAACGTGTATACAGTAACTATGAACGCGGTGACTTGGATATTCCTACCGAGATTTTGATCAAGTTAGCGGATTTCCACCACGTATCGGTGGATTATATTTTAGGCAGAACGGATAAGCGGAATATGGCATAAAACAAGGCGGTTACCGTTGGTAACCGCCATATTATTTATTTATCCCACAGATTCACGGCTTGTACGCGGTTTTCCAGTTCGCGGATCAGGATCTCGGAATCTTTTGGGGCGTTCTTTTTTTCTTTGCCGCCGATAAACATTCGATAGGCATAAAACAACAACGCCAAAACAAAAAGGATCAGATACTGTTTTTTATCGGGCGCGATGACGGAAAGGGCGAGCGCTGCAACGGTAAGAAGAATATCGACGATCAGGACAATGGCTTTCAAAACACGGTTAGCGGTGTCAAACGCCGTATAATACGTCACGTAGGTTTTGCCGTCTTGTTCCTCAACTTTGGCAAACAGGTTGGTGGAATTGGAGTTTTCGATGTGTCGCTGCCTTATCGGGTGGGTGATCATAATTTCCCCGTTTGAAAAACAGGTGAACTCAATCGGGAGTTCGCCGCTGATTTCCGATCGGCAATCGCCCTGCAATTGCATGAATTTCTCAATCGCATCTTCGCGCGTTGTGGAAACCTCATATTTTCCTTCGTCGATTTTTATCATCCATCCTCACCGCCTTTATATTTAGGACAGTATATGGTTCACCTATTCCCACCAAAGAGGGTGGTCTATGGGATCATCCGGCCAATTGGGTACGGGTTCGGTAATGATGCCGTCCGCGCCTAAGAGGCGGAGGTGTTGCAGGGATTGTTCGGCAAGGGGGGCGATAGCAGGGGAGAAACCTTTGCGGGTTGCTCTCGCCAAGTCGTAAAACCAGTTGCCACGCAGGGATTCGAGGTGGTGGTCGTAGTGATAGGGGTCGGAGGGCGCATCACTCTCAAAGCCGAACTGTAAATACCCGGCGATTTGCAACGCAATGGCATCGGGGTGCCCGTACGCGACGTGTTCCTCACAAGCGGCGAACAGTGATACCTTATCGCCGTCGGTAAAGTACGTATGAAGCTTACGGATATCCTCTTCGGCGTGTTCCAGCACAAGGGGCGTGACACCGTCCAAGGCGGTATCGACCGCCGCGGCAAGGTCAGCGTTTATCAAGCATGAGTTTTTCGCTTGCCATAAATCGTGATAGGTCTTGCGGGCTTGGTCGAGCGTATCGTTCGCCGCGGTCATCAAAGCAGTCATCGCTGCTGCGTCACCGCTTCTTCGGTATTCCACGTTTTCAAGCAGACGTTTTGCCTTCTCGTAGTTTCCTTTGAGGAACAGCCGAGTGGCTGTATTGACTTTTCGTTGTGTGATGCGGTCTTTCCACTTTCGCATGATCGCCATACGCATTCTCCCATCGTGTGACAAATTCCAAAGTTATTGTAGCATATTCTGTGTATTTATTCAAGAAGTAGGGGTTGGTTTTGTGGTGTTTGACTTTTCTTTTTCCTTACGATATACTGTAGTTATCAGATGGAGGAGGGCTAAGACGTATGGATGACCGCAAACGGTACAAACAATACACAAAGAGGATAAGACGTATGGAAGACCACACGCTGTGCGAACAATATCTGAAGGATCACCGATGGGGAAAGGCTTACGAATGGATAGAAGCCAAGGTGCGTGTGTATCAAAACAGAGTGGCGCGCCGCCTGGTCGTCGCGAATGTATTTGGTCTTCTGATGTCGGTCATTGCGGCGTTTTTTACCTGGGTGGTGCTGTATCCGAGCGCGGATAAAAAGGAGTTGAAAGCGTTTCCGCTCGCAACGCTTTGCAACGACCTTTTTTTGAAATTGTGTGAAGAAATCCCCGGCGGTAAGCCTGCCGTGATCGGTGGGTTGATCGCGGTTCCGTTTATAGTCAGCGCCGTTGTGGCGCTTATCTCTCTTGTGTTCCGACCGCGGAAAACCACCGATAAGGACAGTGTCAATCGCAGAAGTGCCAAGGCGGTGAAAGAACGGCTTGAGTTACTGCAAAAACTGCGTGAAAAGTGTGACCAAGGGTACATGACGGCGTTTTTCCTGTATTTTCTGTTGATCGTCGTCTTAACGGGCCTTACGATGACGATTTCGGCTGTTCCGGGGGGACTCAATCCGTTTGAATACCTCATCGTCGGTGCCGTGTGTGCAGTCGTTCAGGCGGGCGTGGTTTTTGTGTGCGCGTGGGTGTTCAGTTGGTTTTGTACCAATAAAGAAACCTGGTTTTCCATCTATGATTGGTACAAAGTGCTTGACAGCGTCATTGATAAAGACAAGCCGAAAAAAGAAACGTATATCCGGGTCTCGGACCGTGTCAAAGAAACGGAGTTTTATAAAGAGAAATTTAACGAGTATTATGCGCAGTATACCGGAACGCCTTACGAAACGCCCGAGCAAGAAGCGGCACGAATCGCCCGTGAAATAGAACTGGATCTTTCCGGCGATGGCAGATGGGATTATTAAGCATGAAAGAAAATCGCCGTCCTCAAAGGACGGCGTTTTTTATCACGGTATAAAAGCGGCGGAGGGGCAAGGAAAAGTGAAATCGTTCGCTTGTGCTCACGGTGAAATCCACCCACCCGCAAGGGTGGATTTAGTTGAAAGAAACACCATTTTTCTACCCGACAAATGGTGTTTCTTTTCTGGGAGTTTCGAACTTAATGGCACGAATGAAAAGTGCCTAAAAACCGTTATTTTCAATTATTAGAACCAATTAAATGATGAATCATTTTCTCGGGTTCCTCAACAAAAAGTTTTGTTGTTTTATAATGCTCAGTTTCATAATATTTCACCTTTTCAATTCCTGATTCAGAAAACTGTAATATTTCTGCATTT
>JAFSIB010000001.1 GCA_017440005.1 Clostridia bacterium | reverse complement strand
GTCCGTCCCATTGAAACCTTTGAAAAAGTGGAAGCCAACCTTGAAGCGATCTCCACGTTTAACCCCTGGGCGTTGTTGGTGGGGGCGTTGAGTCTTGCCATTCTGATCGTGTATCCGAAGTTTGAAAAGAAGATTCCGCCGTCACTCATTGCCGTGCTGGTCAGTGCTGTGTTGGTGGCGTTGGTTCCGGCGGTGGATTGTTACACCATCGGGGATTTGTACACCATTCCTGCCGGCTTACCGCGTGTGGATTTCGCTGGCATGGATTTCAGTGTAGATAAAATTATCGCCGTGTTACCAAACGCGGTCACGATCGCCGTTTTGGCGGCCGTGGAATCGCTTCTTTCGTGCGTGGTTGCCGATAGCATGGTGAACTCCAAACACAATCCCAATGCTGAACTGATGGCGCAGGGCGTGGGAAACATTGCCTCGGTATTGTTCGGCGGCATTCCCGCCACGGGTGCGATTGCCCGCACGTCTGCCAACGCCAAAAACGGCGGCCGCACACCCGTTGCCGGCATGGTGCACGCCATCGTTTTGTTGTTGGTGTTGCTGTTTTTGATGCCGTATGCCGCACTCATTCCCATGCCGACCATTGCCGCGATCTTGTTTATGGTCGCGTACAACATGAGCGAATGGCGTGAGTTTGTACACATTATGCGGCAAAAGCAGTTTGCGGACATTGCCGTACTGATCGTCACGTTTTTACTTACCGTTATTTTCGATCTGGTGGTTGCCATTGTGGCAGGTATCGCCTTGCATTTGGTATTGGCGCTGATCGCCAAAATCGTTTTAAAACAACGAAAATCCTAAAAGGAGCGAGGAAACCGCGGTTTCCTCGCCCCTTTATTTTCGTATTGCTTTTAATAGGGGAATATGGTATACTATAATGGATAGTAAACTGGTGTAGTATGGGTATTACACGGTAAAAATTTGTGAGTTAAGGCGGCAAGTATGAATACAGTTCCGTTTTTTAGTGTGATCATGCCGGTGTACGGTGTGGAAAGGTATCTGCCCACGGCGATCAACAGTATTCTCGCACAAAGTTATGATAATTTTGAATTGATTCTGGTGGATGACTGTTCACCGGACCGTTGCCCGCAGATCTGCGATGAATTTGCAAAGGAAGATCCCCGCGTTACCGTGATTCATAAACCGCACAATCAAGGCCTTGGTATGGCGCGTAACAGCGGCATGGACCGCGCGGCAGGGGAGTACATTCTGTTTGTGGATTCGGATGATACGGTACACCCCGATACGCTCAAAACAGTCAAAGAAGCCGCGGATGCGGATATTGTGGCATTTGGCATGAAACGTTTCTATGAAAACGCAGACGGTGCAGTCATGCGTACCGAAGAGTTTGTGTGTGACCCGTGTGAAAGTCATACCGCATCGGATAACGGTCGAGTGTTTTTACAATTAACCGAAGCACACCTGTTTCCGTATGTGTGCAACAAAGCGTACCGCCGTGCTTTCATGCAAGCGCAACAGATCACGTTTGAAACCACAAAACTGATTGAGGATTTCCTGTTTAACATTGCTTTATTTGAAGCGGCGCAGGATATTCGTGTTATTAAGGATTGTTTGTATTCATACCGCAAACCGGCGCATCGCACGTTGGTGAACAGTTACGCACCGGAGTTTTACGAACTGACCAAACGCAAATACCGTTTGGAACGGGCATTTTTACAATCCGTGGATTATCAGACACCGCAGGCGGTACAAACGGTATTGTATGCGCATATCAAACATATCATCTCGGTGTTTTTGCGCAATCACGCGCCGGAAGCGCCGTTGTCCCGTAAAGAGCAGTTGGCGGCGATCCGCTCGATTTTGTCGGATGATACAACGGCGGAGGTACTGCGGGAGTTTCGCCCGCGCGGATTGGTACAAACGGCGGTGGCAATGCTGTTGCGCCATCGCATGGTCTATGCCTGCTACGGCGTGGTCGTGCTGGTAAATTTGGTACAGAAAAGATGAGTATGATGTTAAAAAAGATCCATGGTGCGCAGGACGTTGTCCGCACCGCTTATATGTGCTTTTTGGTTGTGTACATGGTGATCCGTGAAGTCATGCCGCTTCAGATTTTGATCAATCACACGTTGTTATCCGCCGCCATTTTCGGTTTCGGTCTGTTGCTGGTGGTGTGGGATCTTTTCACACAACGCGATTGCCTGAAGGGGCGAGCGCTCGACTGGTTGGCGGCTTTTTTGGTGATCGCCGTTGTTTCCAGTATCATTTACTGTCGGTACGGTATCGTATCCAACGTGAAATGTATCGTGGCAATGGTGCTGGAATATCTGGTATTTTTCCCGATGGGTCTTAAGAAAGACGGAAAAAAAGCGCTTTCCTGCATCTTAAACACCTTGATTGCGGTAACGTTTGTTTTCGTACTGCTCTCGGTGCTCATGTACATCTTCTCCATTGATTATTCCATCGTGTCGGCATACGGATCCGGCGACCAGGGATATGACAGTACGTGGGGGCGGTTGTGGGGCGTTTTCGGTGACCCGAACGTTGCCTGCTATTTCTCGCTGGCAACGGTCTTTGCCTCTGCCTTCTTCATGTATACGTACAGAACGGTGTGGGCGTACGTGGGGTACGGCATCAATATATTGGTGCAAATGACCTTTATCATGTTATCGTTGTCGCGTTCGGGATTGTTGCTCATGTTGGCGATCCCCGTTATCGCGGCGGTGTACCTGTTCTTATCGTTTATCCGCCGTGATAAAAAGCGCGCCTTTGGCGGCGTACTTGCCATGGTTTTGGTATCGGCGGTTCTGTACGGCGGTTACACGGGATTGATGCACGGCATGCCGTACGTAAAGGCGGCGGTGTTAAACTGTGTCGGTGAGAGCGGCCGTGAGGCGGTGGAACACGCGTACGATGCGGCGTATTCCTTCTTTGACGTGGAAGTGATCGGTTTGCCGGAGGACGATGTGCCGAACGATCCCGATGACGGTTCGGTGGAAGTTGAAAAAATTGAACGCAAGGATGAAAAAGACGATTATTCCAACGGCCGTTTTGCCCGTTGGAAAGGCGGCATTGAGGTCTTTAAAACCACCCCGATCTTCGGCACGTCCCCGCGGAATGCGGTGGCAATCGCCAAAGAACGCACACCGGATACCGTGATGGGTAAATACGGTTGGGTAACCCATTGTTCGTATTTGGAAGTGTTGGTCAATACCGGCATTTTGGGCGCGATCGCCATGTTCGGTTGCCTGCTGTATATTGCGGTACTGTTCTGCAAGGCGTCGCTCAAAAACGGGTTTGATGCACACGTGTTTATTGCCTTTTTGTGCTTCATCACCATTGCCGCCGGCGCGTTCTTTGTATCGGATGTTTTCTTTGTATTTTCCATCAACGCGTTGTTGTTCTTCTATTTACTCGGATACTTGTATCACTATACCGAAGACAAGAACGGGTACATTGCGAAAGGGTTTACCGCACTCATGAAAGGAAAACGCCATGAAACGGATTCTGATTTACGGTCTTAAGGACCCCATCGGCGGCGTTGAAAACGTGGTGTTGTCTTATACCGAACGGTTTCCGTCAGAGGAGATCGTGTGTGATTATCTTCTGTTCGGCACCTCGTTTTCGCAGGAACCGTCCATCACGGCACGCGGCGGTAAGGTGTACTATTTGCCGCATCGTGTCCGTCAACGCGCCGCCTATCGAAGGGCCCTGCACGCCGTATTCCAAACACACACGTATGATGCGGTGTGGGTGAATTTGGCGGGGCTCACGAACATTGACGTCTTGCGTTTTGCCAAGGCGTACGGTGTGCCCGTGCGCATTGCTCACAGTCACGGCACCCGTCTGTACTGGTCGGGTTTGTTGATGCGGTTTTTGGTGCCGTTGTTCCATTACTTACACAAACCGTTCATCGCGCGGTATGCAACCCATTTTTGGGGTTGCTCTCAACCGGCAGGTGAATTCTTGTTTCCGCGCACGGTGCACGATCGGCTGACGGTCTTGCACAACGCCGTGGATACGGCGGTATTTTGTGCCGATGCGGAACGCCGCTCGGCTATGCGCCGCTCGTTAAGGTTAGAAAACGCCACCGTGATCGGGCACGTTGCCCGCTTAAGTCCCGAAAAAAATCAAGGCTTTTTATTGGATGTGTTTGAGCAGATCCACCAACAATTCCCTGAAACCCGTTTGTTGATCGTGGGGGATGGGGAATGCCGTGAGGCCTTGCAAGAAAAGGCGGCGCAATTACACATTACCGATTGCGTGCTCTTTTGCGGCTTTCAGTCCGAAACGGCGGATTATTACCGCGCATGTGATGTGTTTGTCCTGCCGTCCTTATCGGAAGGACTGGGGATCAGTTTAATTGAAGCGCAGGCTTGCGGTGTGCCGTGCGTGGCATCCGCGGCGGTCCCGCGTGAAGCGGATGTGACCGATGCGGTACGGTTTATCGGTTTAGACGAACCGCTGTCCGTGTGGTGCAAAGCGATCACGGAACAGTTTGGTCGGACGATTCCGGATGCCGCTCAACGGATCCAAAAGGCGGAATACGATCTCGCAACCGAATCCAAAAAGTTGCAGGAGTTTTTTAAAAGATAGGGTGTTGTAATTGAGTCAACCGCTGATCAGTGTGATCATCCCGGCATACAATGTGGCGGGATATCTGCCGCGTTGTCTGGACAGCGTTTTGGGGCAGACGTATACGGATTTGGAAATCGTAGCGGTCGATGACGGTTCCGCTGACGATACCCTTACGGTGTTGCATGCATACGCCGAGCGGGATGACCGTGTCCGTGTATTCACACAACCGAACAGTGGGGTTTCCGGTGCGCGGAACAGGGGACTAGACAATGCCACAGGTGAGTACGTCTTCTTTTTAGACGGCGACGATTGGCTGGCACCCGATGCGCTGGAACGGTTGCTTAACGCCGATGCCGATGCAGATATCGTGCAGGGTGTTCACGCCAACGCGCATGAAAACGGAGAGGTAGAACCCATTACAGTCAAAGAGGCAACCTTAACGGATCCGTGTGAGATCGTGCAGTCGTACTTTTTTAATCACATCCAGGAGTCCTCTTGCAATAAACTGTTTCGGCGTACCGCCATCGGTGACGTGCGCTTTGATGAAACGTTAGCCGTGGCGGAAGATTCCAAATTTGTATATGCGGTCCTAAAGCAGACAAAGTGTGTCCGTTTGATAGCGGACATTACCTATTACTATTACATTCGCTCCGATTCCTGTGTGCACGACGCGTTGGCGGACAAGCACTTTGCGGTGCTCACACTGCGTGATGCGCAGTATGAGGAGATACAGCGGGATGCGAGCATGCGGCGGGCATTTGCCTGCAAGTATGTGCAGGATGTATTTCATTTGATCCATTGTGTTTTACAAGATGCAAGCGGGACGCACACCCATCGGTTGCCGTCTTTGCGCAAACGGGTGTTGCGGTTAAAGGGTGTACTGCTTACGCAGAAAACGGTCAGTACCAAACTCAAGATCGGGGTACTGCTCTTATGGTTGGCGCCGTCGGTGTTTTACCGTACGTATCGGCGCATCCGCGCGGTTGAGTGAAGGATGAAAGAAGGCTGTTTATGTCAACGGAACAAACCGGAAATTTAAAACAAAAAGCCTTCGGTGGCTTTTTGTGGTCGTTCGGTGAACGGATGGGTGCACAACTCGTTTCGCTGATCGTATCCATTGAATTAGCCCGTTTGTTGGCATTGGAAGACTATGCCATTGTGAGTGTGGTCACCATCTTTTTCAATTTCGCAAACGTGATCATCGCAGGTGGCTTGAATACCGCACTTATCCAAAAAAAGGACAGTACGCAAACGGATTATTGTACCATTCTTTACACCAGTTTAGCCGTATCGGTGTTGTTGTACATCGTCTTTTTCTTCAGCGCACCGCTGATTGCCTCGTGGTATGCGATGCCCATGCTCGTACCCGTTTTGCGGGTCATGGCGCTCGTTCTCATTGTCAATGCGTTTAAATCCATTTTAACGGCGTATATTGCCAACACCTTGCAATTTAAAAAACTGTTCATTTCCACCATTTCCGGTACGTTGCTTTCCGCCGTTGTCGGCATCGGTATGGCGGTTGCCGGATGCGGTGTGTGGTCACTGGTTGCACAACAGACCGTGAACGCAGTGGTGGGAACGGTCGCGTTGTTTGTAACCACCAAATTTAAACTGTTGCCGCTTTTCTCGTGGTCCAGTTTTAAGCAATTATTCGGGTATGGGTGGAAGATCTTTGTCACCTCGATCATTACCGTTTTGTACGATGAGATCAACCCCATCATTGTGGGACTTCGTTTTACACCGGTCGATCTGTCATTTTACACCAAGGGAAAGAGTTTCCCGTCACTGCTTAACACCACGGTCAGCGGAACGTTGTCCACCGTTTTATTTCCCGTTTTGTCCAAGGTGCAGGATGATATGGACAAGGTACTGTCCATTACCCGCAAATACATTCGGGTATCTTCCTATTTGATTTTCCCCGTCATGTGCGGATTCTTTGCGGTTTCGGAAAGTTTTGTACGGGTGCTGTTGACCGATAAATGGTTGCCGGCGGTGCCGTACATTCAGATCTTCTGCCTTTCGTATATGTTTGATATCATTCAGATCGGCAACCTGCAAACCATCAAAGCCATCGGGCGGAGTGATATCAGTTTGATTTTGGAGATCATCAAAAAGGTTTCCTATTTTGTTGTGATTTTGTTATTCGTTTTGCTCAGTGACAGTCCCGTTATGCTGGCCGTTTCGGCGGTGGTGTGTACGGTGCTGGCAACCTTGATCAATACGTTTCCCAACCGTAAACTGGTGGGGTATAAATACCGCTATCAAGTGGCGGACATTTTACCGAACCTCATCATCGCCGTGATAATGGGCGGCGTGATATGGCTGATGAATCGCTTGACCATCGCCCCGTTGCTGTTATTAGGTCTGCAGGTCGTGGTGGGCGGTATCGTGTATGTGGCACTCAGCCTGATCACGCGGAACAAAAACTTCCTTTACGTGTTGGATTCGGCGAAACAGTTTTTGCAAAAGAGGCGGGCAGCATGAAAAAGTTAATCAAACACCTGTTATCGTTGTTACCGACCAAAAACCTGATCCTGTTTGAAAGTGCGCCCGATCTGTCGGATAATACCAAAGCGGTGTTCGATGAGATGATCCGCCGCGGCATGAACCGGCAGTATAAAATGGTTTGGTTTGTGTCGAACGTATCGGACACATTACCGCCCTTGCACAACGTAACGTATTGTACGAAAGGGTTTTGCGGTCGTTCGCTTTTGTGGTGGTATTACCGTATCTTTGCCAAAGCCACGGTTTGCTGCAACCGCTTTTTACCCACGTTTCGCCGCGGTCAGACCTCATTTTATCTGACGCACGGAACGGTCTTAAAAAGTGTACGCAGTTATTATACCGTGGATCCCATGATGGATTACATGCTTGTGGACGGAGAAGCAACGCGTGAAAAAATGGCGTATGAGCTCAACTACGATTTGGATAAAACGGTAGCGCTGGGTTTCCCGCGCAACGATGTGTTGACCGCGTCTGCGTGTGATGCACACGCCTTTTTTTCGGGACACGAACACGATAAGATCGCGGTATGGTATCCCACGTTCCGTCAACATAAAAACGGTATGACCGCCACAACCAAGCCTCTCCCGCTTTTGCACGATGAAGAGCAGGCGGAAAAACTGAACGGCTTGGCACGTAAGGCGGGCGTTTTGCTGGTGTTAAAACCGCACTTTGCGCAGGATATCAGCAAGATCAAAGCACGCAACCTCAGCCACATTCAGTTTATAGACGATACGTTTTTCGCAGAACACGGTATCACGTCGTATGAATTCATTGGCGGTTGTGATGCCATGATCACCGATTATTCGTCTGTATATTACGACTATCTGCTTTGCGATAAGCCGATCGGGCTTGTCTGGGAAGATTATGAGGAATACAAACACACCGTAAACTTTGCCGTGGATATGGATCACCACATGAAAGCGGGCGAAAAGATCTATACGGCAGAGGACTTTGAACGGTTTTTGCACAATTTGTCTGCCGGGAACGATGCGCTGAAAGATGAGCGTGCGGAGATCTGTGAATGGGCAAACTATTCTCGCGATGGCAAAAACGCGCAACGCGTCACGGATTTCATCATCGAGAAAGCCGCCTTGTAATAGGGGGAACACATCTTGTTTTGGTTGTTATTGGTCTTTGTTGCCGTTTCACTCGTTGGCGTAAAAGTCAGTACGTCCGGCACAGCAGATTACTTGTCGATCCCTCACACGCAGGCAATCAAAGGCTTTTTCATTCTGGTGGTGTTTTTCAGCCATTTTAATTCTTACATGACGCTTGAAACCGCGTGGGATGAACGGTACATTCGCATCTTTTGGTTTATCGGTCAAGCCATGGTAACCATGTTTATGTTTTATTCGGGTTACGGCGTAATGGAATCGATCAAACGCAAGGGAGCGGCGTATGTTCGTCACATTCCGCAAAAACGTGTACTCAGTACACTGTTTAAGTTTGATTGCGCGGTCCTCTTGTACGTCATATTGGCGTTCGCGGTGGGCACAAAACTAACTGCGGGGCAGATCCTGCTTTCCTTGATCGGCTGGGATTCTGTGGGTAACTCCAACTGGTACATTTTTGTGATCCTGGTTTTGTATCTGTTAACGTATCTTGCCTTCCGCGTGTTCCCGCCCCAAAACCATTGGTGCTCGGTGATTCTCTTTAGCATCGCATTGGGCGTTGTGATAGGGGTTACCCGACGATACGATTTGCGGCCGTCCTATTGGTATGATACGGCACTTTGTTATGCGTTTGGCATGGTGTACTCGTTGGCAAAGCCGCGGATAGAAAGAACCGTCAACCGCCATATTCTCATCTGGCTTGCCGCGTTGCTCGGTTGCGCGGTGCTGTTTGTACTGTACCGTAGACACGGTTTGTGGGATCTGGTTGCAAATGTGTTTTTCTCGGCGGCGGTGGTACTGTTTACCATGCGTGTTACCGTGTGCAACCGTGCCTTGATATGGTGCGGTGAGCACTTGTTTGAAGTGTATATTTTACAGCGGATCCCGATGATTGTTTTCAAAAAGATTGGGTTTTTTAATCCGCTTACGTTCTTGCTCTCTTTAGCCATCACGGTGGGTTTGACATTTGTATTCGGTCGGTTGACCGATACGGCGTGGAAGAAAATCGCAAAGCAGGCATCATAAAAAGACGGAGGCTATCTTATGAAACGTGTCATTACGTACGGAACGTTTGATTTGTTGCATTACGGGCACATCAATCTGCTCAAACGTGCCAAGGCGCACGGTGACTATCTGATCGTTGCCTTGTCTACCGATGAATTCAACTGGAATCAAAAGCAAAAGAAATGCTATTTTTCGTATGAAAAGCGCAAAGCACTCTTGGAATCGATCCGTTATGTCGATTTGGTCATCCCGGAAGAAAACTGGGAGCAAAAGCGCAGCGATATCCATGAATACCACATCGATACGTTTGTGATGGGCGACGATTGGGAAGGCAAATTCGATTTCCTCAAAGAAGAGGGATGTGAGGTC
>JAFSIB010000024.1 GCA_017440005.1 Clostridia bacterium | reverse complement strand
CGGCCACATAGAAATCAAAGCCATTTTTCTTGACCGACGTCAGCACAAAGCTCTCCAGCAACTCGTCCACCAACGGACGCTCTCCGTAACGGGCCGCCAATGCCATCGCCCAGGTGCGACTCCAACCGAGTTTTCCGCCGCCATGGTCCAGACGATGGTGAAACGCTTTGCGGGACGCTTCCAGCAACGCCGGATCATCCATGCACAGATCGCCCGGATAACACCCGTACAGGTGCGAAAAATGTCGATGACCCGGATCGACTGGTTCAAACGGTTGATCCCATTCGAGCAACATGCCATCATCGATCGCAAACCACTTCATACCGGCACGTTTGAGCTGTGCCGTCCGCAACAGTTCACTGTCGATCTCGAGCACCGCGCACGCTTCGGCAAAATTGTCAAACAGCTCGGCGATCATCGCGATATCTGAAGTACTGGATACCGCGACAGAGCAAGCCTCTCCGTCAAACCAGAAAGTGTTTTCCGGTGAAGTGGAGGGGCATGTCACCCATTCTCCCTTGTCATTTTGAATCAACCAGTCGACGCAAAAACGAACCGCGCCTTCCATAATGGGGTAGATGTGTTCGCGAAGAAACTCCACGTCGTTGGAATAGGTGTAACGGCGATAGATCTGTTGGCACAGCCACACGCCTGCCATCGGCCAGAAACCAAAACGCGCCTCTTTTTTGGTAGCGTCCGTCTTGCCCCACGCATCGACATTGTGATGCATACACCAACCGTGTACTCCCAGATCCGCGAGCGCCGCCCTTTCACCATACGGGATGATGGTTTCCAACCAGTAGATCAACTGTTCCCCACATTCCGGCAACGCGCAAGATTCCACCGGCCAGTAATTCATCGGCAGGTTGATATTGGTCGTCCAGTTTCCGCTCCACGCGGGGCGTAAATCCCAGTTCCAAACGCCTTGCAGGTTCGCCGGCAATCCTTGCCGCGACGAACAAATAGACAGGTAGCGACCAAGCCGGAACAGCATTTCATATTGCTTGACGGCCACAGTACCGGCGGCATTTTGCGATGAGAAAGTCTCCATATCGTACACCGACTCGTCGTCCATCAGCGACAGTGTCATTCTGCCGGATAAACGCAAAAAATCGTCGATATGGCGTTGTGCCAGTTGCCCGATATTCGCCAGCGCCTTGTGAAGAACATCCGCACATCGCTCGCGGTATCGTCCATCGTGAAATGTGTTCGCCGCACTGCACACGATTGTGCACGCGGTGGTGTTTTCGACGTGCAGTACGCCATCCTGACACCAACTGCTTCCATCCGTTAAAACGGCGGAGCACCGCACACAAAAACGCAGCCCTCTCCCCTCATCGTACACCACCGGATCAGGAGCGTTCACCACGTAGTTTGGCTCCACGTGATCCGGACATTGACCGTCTAACACCAGGTCGTTGCCATCCACCAAAACCGTCGAGCGCAACTGACTGGTAACATGTACGTCGAACGATAACGCGCCGGGCTTTTCGCTCTCCCAACGAATCACGAATACGTCGTCCGGCGCAGAAACATACGCCGTTCTCTTAAAGGTGTTGCCGTTTTGACAGTACGTTGTCGTGGCAACCGAACGATCCAGCGACAACGTTCTGCTAAACGCCGTAAAGGGTGACCGATCCCGATTGCTCAGGATCAGTTCACCCATTGGCATATATGACTCCGAAAATTCACCGAGCATGTGCTGCTCAATCAGCTGCTTGGCCTTCAGATTTTCTCCCGCAAACAACAGACGGCGGGCTTCTGCCAGATGGTCAAGCGGTCTTTCCTTGACTCGGACCCGGGCGTAGCCGGACCACAAGGTATCTTCATTCAATATGGCTCGCTCACAGTGAGCATTGCCGTATACCAACGCACCCAATCGGCCGTTGCCGAGCGGCAACGCCTCGAAAGGATTACGCGCCTCCTGCGTAAACCGTAGCATGTGTTTTCCCCTTTGCTGACACTCAAATCTTTATCCGACGATACCGGATTTGACGACGCTTTCCGCAAATCGCCGTTGTAGGATCACATAGAGAATCAAGATCGGCGTTACGAGCAGCAATGCCGCGGACTGCAATCCTAAAATACGCTGCGGATCACTCGGAGTACCGGGTAACCACCCGTCCACGTTGCCGAGAGTGACGGATAACAATCCGAATTCATTAAGAAGTAACGAGGAATATTGATAATCGTTCCAGTACCATACGAAGGTCAGCAAAAACGTAACCAAAATGATGGGACCCGCATTAGGCAACATCACGCGCAGGTACGTGCCGAAGAAACCGGTACCGTCGATATATGCGGCATCTTCCAATTCGGCAGGCAGACCGCTATAGTAAGAGCGGAACAGGTACACGAACAAACCGGCACGCAACCCGTGACACGTTACAGTCGCAATCACGTTCGGCCAAATCGTGTTGATAATCGGCACCGTCCACGCCTCACCGCCGAACAGTTTCCCGATTTCACCGATGCCGAAAAAGTTGAAATTTGAGTAATTGGAAAAAAGCGGGATCGTAACAGTTTGCGGCGGGATCATCAAGGTGAACAACACCAGCGCAAACAAGATGCCTTTTCCGTAAAAACGGAACTTCGCGAACCCATAGCCGACCGTCGAGCAGGACGCACATTGAATCAACGTGCTAAGTAAGGTCAAGCCAAACGTCTTGCCAAGGCTCGCCCAGTATCCGCTTTTTTCGATCGCGTACGCAAAATTACTGAGCGTCAGTGATTTTGGAATCCAGAAAATCGAGGGATCGTATACCTGTTCGATCGGACGGAACGCCATGCTGATCATGTACAAGAACGGATACAGAATGATAAAGCCGATACCGAACAGCAACATAAAGCGAAATATGCAGTAGCACCATCCGCCGAAGTTCTGTGCGTGTCTGCGACGCAGATCGGAATCGGACAGCAAGATATGGAATTGTTTACGAATATTTTGCATACGTCTTCCCCTCTGCTTTACTGTTTTGACCGCCGATTCAGTATGACATACAGAATCATGATCACAACAAACAATACAACGAAATTCATCCACGCCATCGCGGCGGCATAATCAAACTGGATACGGTCGGTATATTCCTGGATGTACCGGAACACAGCCGAGTTGACACTGATATAATTATCAATAACCGTGTACAACACATTAATGATGAGCATCGGCATGATCATCGGGAATGTCACGCGCCAGAAGGTCTCCCACGCGGTGGCACCCTCCACCTTTGCCACTTCATACAGCGTGCCTTCGACCGATTGCAACGCCGCTAAGAAGATCAGGATCTGAATACCGGATTGCCAAGTCAGATTAAAAATATCGTTAACCAGCGTATTAACGGTATTGATCAGATCGGCACCCAATCCGGAGTTTTTCAGCAATTCTCCGATAAAGTCGCTTTGAAACAAACCGCCGTTATTGACCTCGCCCGCCATCATGGACTCCATGTTAGAGCCCGCGGTGATCAGATTCATCACAACACTGCCGGCGATAATGACCGGCATGAAGAAGATCGAACGCGCGATCACGCGACCCTTGAATTCCTGATTAAGCAACATCGCCATGATCAAGCTGAACACGACGATCAACGGGGTCTGAAATAACACGCCGGATAAGGTTTCCCAAAGTGCCGGCAAAAACTTAGCGTCACCGAACAACGCTTTCTCATAATGTCCGAGACCGACAAATTGCAGATCGATATACCCCGCATTGATGGTGGCGTTTGAAAGGCTGTATATCAGCGACTCCGCCAGCGGTAATACGGTCAGATAGATAAAGCCAAAGATCCAAGGAGCGATGAACGCGTATCCGATATAGCGCCGTTTTACTTCGTACGAAACGGGTCTTTTGTTTTTCACGGTCATCCCTCCTGTTTCAGTATAGCATACGACTGGGCTTTTACCGTTACGGTATCGGACAACATATAATCCGTGCTACCGGTGTTGACCGCAATACCGGTTCCATTTGCATAGGTGGTAACGGTCACGCCGTCCGCAACGATCTCGTGTGCCACCATCGGTGTATTCTCACACGCCGAGGCGATCTCTTTGACCGTCGCGTATTGTGCCGCAGCATCCTCCAACCAGTACCGATAATCGGCGCTGTACAAATATTCCAGCGGCGTGTGGATCAACTTGCTGGCACCGTTTGCGACCCACGTGTAGCTCGGCATACTGCCGGTTTCCAACACTTTTAAGAACGAGCGGTGCAGATCACCCGACATATTCAGCGACTCGCCCGCATACCGGATCACACCGCTGTACACCAATTGCAAGAACGGAACGTCGGCATCAAACATCATATGACCGCAAGAGCCGGTCGGCAATTTCACAATATCATCCGCATAAACCGCGGCATACAGATTGGGCGCGCTCAGCATCAACTGATTGTCGCCACTGTACTCTGAAAGAAGCGTACCAACGGCATCAGACAGTGCCGGCCGTTTGATGATCTCGCCGTCGTGATCGGAATACAGAACATTGCCGACATCGTCCAACGCCAGATTCGCAATACCGCGCTTGCGTGCATCGGCTAAGTACTTGCTAAGGTTTTTATTCAGCAGCTCATGCTTGAGAAAATATCGCAGGTTAGTATACTTGGTTGCCTCCCGCGTGATCATCGTATCCGACAGGTCGTGTGCCGTATTGAACAGGGTGTGCAGCGGATTTGCCGAGGCCTCATAGGTTGCCATCCGCTGAACCGACGGATACAAGATGCAGTTCTTTTGCTGTAACTGCGTGATCGCTTCCGACAAGTTGCCGATTGAAGCTTTGATACCAAGTTTGCTGACGGCTTTACCGGCGTTCTCCTGCTTGTTCCAAGCGTTGAAGCGCACAACCGTACTGTCGACCTGCTGTGCCGCCAATTGATCCACGATGCTGTGAATATCGTCGGTATCGGTCAGCAGGGAATCATAATGGATCTGAAAGCCGAGGATCGACACGGTCTTTTTCACTGTGGCATACAGATCTAAAAACAATGCCGGCGTTACCTTGGCCTGCTGCAATTGTTCATCGCTGAACAGCAGTTCTTTATAGCGGTTTGCCATTGCGGTGTACCCGCTCGTGTCGCCGCCCAACAGATAATACGACACTTCCAGCGTTTCGGCCTTGATACCGCCTTCTTCGTAAATATCGGTACCGTACATCGAATTTTTACGTATCTCATACACTTGATGCGCCAAGGTCTTGAACGATACCCAGGCGTAGGTATACAACGAGGAATCGCCCCGACCGTTGCAGTGAATATAGGCGTCTTCTGCATCGGCGGTGATCACGCTGAGCAACGTGCTGTCACCGCGGGTAGTGCCGAGGCAGGGTACCAAAACACCGTCATCGTCCAACATGTCGATCGTTTGGTCCTTGCCGTACACCGGCTTGACATACTTCGGGGCATTGACCTTGCTTTCGGAACAATCCACCAACGCACCGCTGCCGTCCGGCAAGAAGCAATACCCCTCTTCCAGAGTACTGCCGCCGGAGCACACGTACGGGGCCACATGCACGGACAACGGCACGATCCGCTGAGCATCGTACTCCATATCGGCGATCTCCACCGTCACCGTAAAGCAATCCCCGTTCAATTTCAACGCAACCGGTACCGTCACACCGATATCCGCAAACTCAAACACGACGCGCACGCCATTGTCCAATGTTTCGCACCGATACGAGCCATTTTTGACACTGTCACCGTAAGAGGTCACCGACTCGTCTTTATCGGTTTCATAATCGTAATAGTCGATCTCGATCAGCGAATAGGCACGCTCCAAAACAAATTTGCCGGTACCGTCCGTCAGCATCGTTTCGGGATAACTGCTCCAACGATCGCCGGTCCGCACATTTTCCATGCAGAACGCAGTAGTCTGTGCATCAAAATACAACCGTGCTTCATCGGTTTGCGCTATCATGGTCATGGTTTCCGGTAACGCGGCTGTTCCCGCCGGCTCCGCTGTATCAGCGATCGGCTCTGTTGCCGATACCGTCATCGTAAGCAGCAACAAGGCCACCACACAGAGAGTGATACACCGCCGTAATGTTCTTTTCATAGCTTTCTCCTATCTGCTCGCTTGCCGCGGGTGCTTACTTCAGTCGGAAACTGATCTCGTAAAAAATAACGGATGCCGTTGCGAAGATCTTCTGGAACAGGCTGATCAGCAACACCAACAGGAACAAAATGATCACGACACCGATTACGGTCAACAAGACCGAGCCGATCGCACCGCCGAACGAAAACTCCTGATAGGCCATCAAGGCACGCAGTAACAGGAATCCGCTCCAGCCGATACCGATCCACAGCAGGACGCTGAGCAGCGTGCCCTCTTCCTGCGTCGCGATATTGCTGATAAGAACGTACAGGAAACTGAATACCGTATACGGAACCAAGGAATAGTTGAGCAATATCCAAATATCCTTGACCCGCGCCTTGCCCTCCAGCAAAACCGAAAAACCCCAGTTGGCAAACACGGCCGATACTATCAAAAGCAGGGTCGACAACAGCGTTTTTTGAATACTGACCTGCGTGTCGTCCGCGAACAGGAACTGCTGACCGCAATATTTCTGCTGGGCAATGATCGAAAACACAAACAACAGGTACAAAACGACCGAAACAAGAAAAGAGCCGCCCTTTTTATAGCGCATCTCATCAAAACCCTCGATGGGGTGAAATGCAACGTACGGAACGTATTTCCATTTATTCACGCAAGTCACCTGCTCTTTCTTTTCTTGATCACGACACACACGATTACCACAGCCACAATCACCGCCGCTGCTGCCGGAACCACATACAGGAGGATATCCCGCACGCCCTCCGTGCGCAGATGCTTGTATGCTTCGTTGTATCCACGGCTGTCACGACCGAGCGCGAAGCAATCGCGCGCTTTTTCGTATTCACCCTGACTGAGATACGCATTACCGAGGTAGGAATACGCAAACTCATAGTTAGCGCTCTGACCGATTACATCGTTCCACGGACCAATCGTGTCGGCGAAATTGCCGTCGTGGTACGCGCTGACCGCGTTGCAGACAGTCTCACCGAATTCCGTGCGTTGCAACACGCTGACAGTGTTGGTGGTCTGATCCAAAACATATAGGTCACTTTCGAAGCAGTCTACTGCCACGGGTAATTGATACTCGTTGAGATCATACCCGATCGAACCGAACATCGCCAACAGGTTCATTTCCTTGTCAAAATACATCACTTTGCCGGCGGAGCTGTCGACAATGGTAATAAAGCCCTGTTCGTCCACCACAATGTCCACCATGTTGAGCGAGGTGGCGGCGGATTTGAAAGCGGCATACGCGGCTTCCGGCATTTTATTAACCAGAATATCCTTGCCTTTTGTGTTCAATTTACGGATGTTATCTATCTCATTTTTGACACCCAATGTGGAGTGCTGCTGTGCGATCGTATAGATGTACCCGTTGCGGTCGATCGTCATCGTCTTGATCTCCGTCGGCACATAACGACTGGTCTGATCTTTTTGTTCCTGGCTCATGATCTGCTGCCAAAAATACTGCAGCTGCACCTCGACCGAAGCAAACACCGACTCCGAGCCGAAAAAGGATAAGAACTCGCCGTTTTCATCAAACATGACCAAGCCCTGATAAAAGCCCTCGCATTGGGCGTACAGGTTGCCCTGCTGGTCTACCAACACCTTGGTCGGCAAAAACAAGGTATCGCCGGAGAATTGCGAATGATCGGGACGCAAGACCTCCTTTACGATCTTACCGTCGCGGTCGCAATAGAGGATACGCTCCGATTCGGTGTCGGCGACGATGATTTGGTCGCCGTTCACAAACAAGCCGTTCGGGCGGCTGAGCGTGGTGGTCTCCCCCGTCGTTTCATACACCAGTTCTTCGATCACCGAAACCAGCGTGTACTGATCATCCAGTATCACGATCCGGTCGTTGCCGGTATCGCAAATGTACAAATACCCGTTATCATCTACAAACAAGTCGCGGGGATTCTGGAACGAACCGCACCCGATCGCTTCGCCCGAAAGGCGCATCTTACCCCGGTAAAAATCCGGAATCGGCACTGCTTCCTGATACGAACTATATGTGTTGGTAAAGGTCTCGGTCTCGGTCACCGACGACGCCAATGTCTGCATACCGAAGCAGGCGAACGCCGCCGCGATCAACGCCAAGCTTTTGAGGAACTTCCGCACGTTTCGTCCGCCTCCTTACTCTTTGATGCCGGCAAATGCCATCGTTTCCAACACGCGGCTCTGTACGATGATAAAGACCAGTATCGGCGGGATCATCAGAATGACCGATGCCGCCGCGGCCGCGCCGGAATAAGCAATACCCGACGTGGATACCTGTTCCAGAATGGTCGGGAGCAATTTCAGTTTTTCGTCGAAAATGACCGAGGTACCGGTCAAATTCCACAAGCTTTGGAAGCACAGAATCACCAGTGTTAGGATCGCCGGCTTCACGTTCGGCAAGACGATACGCCACCAGATGCCGAACATACCGGCACCGTCGAGCTCCGCCGCTTCCATCATGGACGTGCTGATCTGTCCCATGAAGTTTTTGAGCAAAAACAGGCCCATCGGTGCCGCGATTGCGGGACCGAGCAGGGCAAAATACGTGTTGATCATCCCGCATTTTGCCATCAGCAAATAACGGGGCAGTTGCGTGACCGGCCCGACGAACAACAACGCACGGGTGATGAGCTGAAACATGAATTTGGAACCGGGGAAATTGTATTTGGCAAACGGGAACGCCGCCATTGATGACAAGACAATGGTAAGAATCGTGCCCACCACGGTGACAAAGACCGTGTTAAGCACCGAACGGCTGAACGGCACCCACAGGCTATCCGTCAACGTTGATAACATCTGATAGTTGTCAAACGACGGATTGGTTACAAAGAAACGCGGCGGATACGCAAAGATCTCTTCCAGCGGCTTGAGTGATTGCAGGATCGCGTATACAAACGGCAGCAACATAAACGCCGCCATTAGGGCCAGAACTGCAAAGATTACGAAGTTGCCGAAACGGGATCGCTGTATGGCTCTGTGTTTTCGTTTTAATATGTTCATAGCTGTTGTGCGATATGGATTCCTCGCATACGCGTCCTTTCTACAGATTTAGGCAGAAGCATACTTCTTGATGATGCGTTCCACCACCACGTGAACAATGGTGATCATGGCAAACAGAATAAAGCACAGTGCACAGGCATATCCCATTTCATAGCGCATGGAGCCATAGTCGTTGATGTAAGTCAGCATAGTCAGCGCCGCGTTATCGGTGGTCGGGTAGCCCATCAGCGAGGTGATGGTACTGCCGATCGAAAACGCCGCCGCGATCTGCATGACCGCGCCGAACAGCAATTGCGGGCCCATGGACGGCAAGGTCAGATAAAACAACTCTTGCCACCGATTGCGAACACCGTCGATCGATCCCGCTTCATACAACGAACGCGGAATCCCTTGCAGACCGGCGATAAAGGACAGAAACGACGAGCCAAAGCTCATCCATATCTGAACGATGATCACGATGGGGAGCATGGTTTGGGTATTGGTCAGCCACTGCTGCGGTTCGTCCGATATTCCCAGTGTCATCAGCGCGCTGTTAAGCATGCCGTACTGGTCGCCGCTGAACAAGAACGCCCACATAACAAACAAGGAGCCGGAAATGGTCGGTGCGTAGAAGCAAAATGTCAAAAAAGCACGTAATGCCGGGCCCAATTCGTTGATAAACCACGCCATGATTAAACACGCGAAATAACTGACCGGGCCGATAATGACCGCCAACGTCAGCGTGTTGCGTATCGCAATCAGAAAATCGTCGTCTTCCAGAAAAATACGGATATAGTTGTTCATACCGTTAAAACGCGGCGGGAACTCCACCATGTTGAAATCCGTAAAGCTGAACACAAAGGATATCAGGATCGGCACCAACACGAAAAAGATAAACAGCAACATGTACGGGGCGATCATGACATAACATAAACGGTATTTTTTCAGATCTTTTCGCAACTCTCGTTTTTTCATGTTTTCACCCCATTTATCCTTGCAACTCTTCCAATTTCCGCGTCATTTCCCGATTGATGATGTCGTTGTACCGGTTGAGCATATACACCGGATTTTCATCGTTATAAACCACTTGACGGAACGCATAGGTCACGTTTCTGCCGACGTGATAACTGCCGGGGACCTCGTTCACGGTTTCCAGTTTATCCCACTGCGCATACAGCTTTGCCGTTTCCTCTTCCGTCCAAGGCAGCTCGCCGAGCACACGGTAGTTGGCGGGCTCGAAGCGCGCGGCAACGCCCATGCGCATCTCGATCTTCTCGCCGTATTCCAGTTGAACTTCGTCGCTGGTATACCAGGACAAGAAGTCCCATGCGGCTTGCTTGTTGGCACAAGCTTTCAGAATCACCGCACTGGACGAACCCTGCGACAGACCGTAGCTGCCACCCACAATATTACTGCACGCATTGTTGATCTCACCGTTTTCCTGACGGATACCGACCATCGGGTACATTTCCCAACGACCGCTGATCTCCGGCGCCGATACCATCAACTGCGAATACATACTGTACGGTGAAATACCGATCGGCATCTCACCGGTACGAAAACGGTTTAAAAAGTTATACGACAGATCGAAGCCGCGCTCCGAGAAGATCGTCGTCCACTCGCGGAACGCACGGACCGCCGCATCGCTGCTCAGGTCGGTGCCGGTCAGGTCTTTGTTGTAATAGGTGCCGCCGTTTTGTACGAACAACGTGGAAAACGTGGACATATCGCTAGGGATACCCACATCCAGATTATCGCGATCGAAAATCGCCGCGATCTCATACAATTCATCCCACGTTTGCGGCACTTGCAAGCCGTACTCCTCGAAAATATCCGTCCGGACAAACAGCATTGGGAACGAATCGGTCAGCGGCAGCGCGTAGCAACCGTTCTGATACCAATATGGCCGCAACGTTTGCTCGCGGTAACGTTCTTTGACCTGATCGAAGCCCTCGAACTGGGTCAGGTCGGTCAATTCACCGCGAACCGCCATGTTGACAGGGAAATCGCAGGACGTACCGAGTGCAATATCCGGACCCTCACCCGCCATAATGGCTTCCAGCAAAGAAGCCGCTACCAACTCCACGCGGATATTGACCTTATCCTGGCTGTTGGAGAACTTTTCAGCCAGCGCCTGTATGATAGACAGTTGCTCCTGACCGGAAAAGATCCAAACCGTCAGTTCTTCTTTATCAGAGTTAGTATCGCCGACGATACCGTAATTGCTCTTGAACGTTGCAAACATACGTTGGATCGTAAACCATATCTTTTCAAAAAAGCCAACGGAGGTTAACGGCAGATCGCTGTCATCGCCGTACACCGTCACAACGTCTATTTCCAACGGCTGGGTAGTAAGTTCGTTGACCCACGCCGCCAATGCACTGATGTTAGCTTTAAACGAGGTCATTTTGAGTGCAAGATTGTCCACATCGTTAGAAAAAATGTCCAACTGCGTGATCATGGTCTGCAAAACCGCCAGATCACTGCCCTTTTCACCGCTTGCCGCGGCAATAAAATCATACTGCTCTTTTAAAACGTCGTGCCAGTGCGCGATCTCGCCCGCAAGCTCCGGTAGATCTTCGCTCAGGTAATAATCACGGTAACGGTCGGCTTCATCGGTGCCGACCACCGTGATCACGTCCCGCAAAATGCGGTTTAATCCGTCAACGCTGTCCTGCAACACGATCATGGAATCTGCCATCTCACCCGGAACAACCTCCAACGAGATCTCGTGCTTGCCCGCTTCGAGATAGAACAGCATCGCGTCGCCGTGCGCGTCTGAGGGGATCATGTTGTACCACTTGTGGTTGTACGGAAAACGCAGGTCCTGACATTCCGCATACGGAATCTCCCCATCAATGCGCAGGCAACGGTTCGAGAACGAGCCGCTCTTGATGTTTTGACGAACCTTGAACGCCAGCTTGTAATACCCGGATTCCGGCACCTCCACTTCCCACGCAATCTGCTGCTGCGGCGTGGCAAAGCTGTTACCGCCCACCAGATTGTAGTACCGCAATTCCGGATGGATAGGAGACATGGCGGCATCATTACTGTCGTTGCCGAGCAGGATGGTGGAATCGCTGGTCCACAGATAGTCTTCACCTTCTACTGTGTCACTACCGCTCGCCGGCTCAGCGTTCGGCTTTTGATAGGACGGCAACGCGTCCGGATTGTAGAATTGCAATTGCTTTAAAAGTAGACCCGCTTGCAAAAACTGCACCGTCAGCGTGTGCTCACCGGCACTCAGATAAAACGCCAGCGGTGTGTTGTATCGACCCGCCGCATCGTTAAAATCGCGGGTCACCCAAAGCGGTACCTGTTGGATCTCGGTGGAGATCTCGTTGCCACGGCTGTCGAATTTCTTTTCGGCAATCTCCCAATACCGCGCAAACATCACGCCGGATGCCGCATGGTGCGGAAGCTTGCCATCCAACAGCACGTCCGTCATAATAGCGGATACGCCGGTATCGTGCTGCTGATACGTCATGGCGAGGTAATACACACCTGCCTGCTCGACGGTAAACGAGAACGTCAGCGCCGTGTTATCCTCGGCAACGTTCAGCACCGTGCCATCCTCCGACGTTGAAACCGTGGAGGGAAGCTGCGCCACCGTCAGATCAATCACGGTATCCGGCCGTGCCTCGTTTTCATATAGTGCCGCATATTCCGCATATTCCGGAATATCCGAAAGCTGAACGGTGGCGCTATCTGTCGCCGCATCAGCAGCGGGCAGCTCTTTCGAATCACCGTTTGCGGCAATCACAGTTCCGCCACCGGCAGTCATCACAATGACTGCCGCCGACAAACAACAGAGCCCTTTCTTTACGCGAGTAAACATGCTGATGCACCTTCCTTAAATCCTCATACGAGACACAAATTTTATCATAAGCAGCGGTCGCGCATAGCGGTACCGCCGTGAATATTCGACGTTAGTGAACAGTTTTGCCAATAGAAAGGCCGGTATGGAATGTCCATACCGGCCTTTTGGCAGTCATTACTGCAAGGGTACCGGCGGGGAGTATCCCTCGTCTTTTCCAAACCAGTCGGACGGCACGGTAGT
>JAFSIB010000023.1 GCA_017440005.1 Clostridia bacterium | reverse complement strand
GCGTTGACAATACTATCCCACAACATGAAACACATTCGTGAGCAATACGCCTTTTCAAAACGCGATATGGCACGTCTACTGGGGATCGGTATCGGCAGTTTGAACAAGTTAGAAAAAGGAGAACTGCCACCACGGTTGGGCGTAGAAATTCTGTTTAACATTCAACACTATTTTGGGATTTCACCGCAAATACTATTGACTGAAAAACTTTGATAATTCAACAACATGGCGGAGATTTATCCCCCGCCGTCATACAGGCACTGTTTGATCGGAACGGATAAATCCGTTCCCTACGACGAAAGTTCTTCTTGTAGGGCGCGGATTCATCCGCGCCGCCGTCCTTGCACAAAATAAAAAAAGCGACGGATAAAATCCGTCGCTTTTTTTACATGAATTTTATGCGCCGATCACACCAACCGCAACCAGCACGATCAGCAAAATTCCAAGTGCGATACGGTACCAACCAAACGGTTTGAAATCGTGCTTTTTGATGAAATCCATCAGCAAGCGGATCACCAGGACCGATACCAAGAACGATACCACAAATCCCACTGCAAGGCACGCCCATTCGGTGGAGGTGAACAGGGATAACGCCCCGTCCATTGCGGCTTTGAGCAGTTTGAGCGCACTGGCACCGAACATAACGGGAATCGCCATAAAGAACGAAAACTCCGCCGCCACCGTACGCGATGCACCAAGTGCCGTTGCGCCCAAAATGGTGGAACCGGAACGCGAGGTGCCGGGGATAAGCGCCAACATTTGGAACGCGCCGATACCGAGCGCCAGTTTCGGGCTGATCTCGGACAACTCGTTCACTTTGGCTTTGCGCACCATGCTCTCCATCACAATAAACGCGATACCGTACACGATGAGTGCCGCCGCGATGATGTACAAGAACACCCCTTTATGTTCCGCTTCCATGGCATCCAGCCAATCGTCGATCAGCAAACCGGCAACCGCCGCAGGGATACTCGCAATCAGCACTTTGCCCCACAATGTCCAGGTGCTTTTCTTTTGATCGTTGGTCTTTTTCGGCGAAAACGGGTTGAGTTTATGGAAATACAACACCACGACCGCCAAAATCGAACCCAATTGGATGAGCACGGAAAACAGATCAAAAAACGCATCGGATAACGCAAACGGGACAAATTCTTCCACAATGATCAAGTGACCGGTACTGCTGATCGGCAGCCATTCCGTAATGCCCTGCACAATGCCTTGCAGCACCGCTTTGAGAATTTCCAAAACCGCCATCGTGCGTTCTCCTTACAGATCGATCTCGCCCAACAGATCACGGAGCAAGATCACTTCATCGGGGGTGAGCGTTACACCCTTGCCCATTTTGGAACGTTCGGGTGCCCAGTCACGGATATCGTATTTCGGATCGCGATCGTTCCAGCTGATCAAGTTGATCTCTTTGCGCCAACCCGTGGGGGATTCGGACAATACGCCCAGTTCTTTTACAATATCATATTTCAGTTCTGCCATGTCAATTACTCCTTTGTCTGTTGAAATACGGTGTTCCCCTGACAATCGATTCCGACCGTCAACGGGAACTCCCGGAAACACAGCCGTTTTACGGCTTCGCAACCCAAATCTTCAAACGCGATGACGTCACATGCCGTCACCCGTTGCGCGGCCAATGCGCCGGCACCGCCGAGCGCACACAAATACACCGCTTTATTGCGCACGATCGCATCGGTCACCTCTTGCGAGCGTTCGCCTTTGCCGATCGTGGCACACACGCCCTTGTCATATAAAAGCGGCGTGAACGGATCCATGCGGCAGGAAGTGGTCGGCCCGCACGAACCGATCGCCCTGCCCTCAGGTGCCGGTGTGGCACCCGAATAAAAGATCACCGCATCCTCCAAAGGAAACGGAAGAGGTTTACCCTCTTCCATAAGTGCCATAATACGTTTATGCGCCGCATCGCGCGCCGTATACACGGTGCCGGTTAAATAAATCCGATCTCCTGCACGCAACGTACCGATGCAATCGCGTAATTCTTCCACCTTGATCTGTTGCATCAGAACAACCATCTCTCCATCGGTTTATCCACAGCACGCGGTTCTTCGGTGATTACCAGCGGAGGCTCCGTGATCGGGACAGCAGGTGCCGCCGGCGTTTCTTCCGTTTGCGGAAGCAGTGCCGTCACCTGACGGCAGAATTCTTCACCGACTTCACGCAGTTGCACAAACGCCGCTTTAGTATTATCGATCTCATTTTGCAGCACGGCTTTTTCTTCCCACAACGCGGAGATCGCCTGATGCGATTGTTCCAGTTGTTCGGACAGTTCCGCATCACGCGCGTGTGCCGCATCCGAAGCACCCTGCATTTCTTCCAGCTTTGCCGCCGTGTCCGTCAACTGTTCGGTCAACTGCGCAATCTGATTTTTCAGTTGTGCGACTTCCGTCGTCAGCCGTTCGTTTTCTTCCACTGCCGCTTTCTGCACTTTCGCTTCGGCGAGTTGCGATTCCAACTGAGCGATCTGCGCCTGGAACGACTCGGATTCCTTGGTTTTCTCCGCCATCAATTCATCGATATACGCGAGAACGTCCTCTTTGCGAAAGCCGCGCATCGCGGTTTTAAACATTCCGTATTCCGCCATCGGTACACTCCCTTTCGGCAGGTTTGTCATATTGAATTTCATTGTACCATGCCCTCACGAAAAACGCAAGGATTCATTTCGATTTTTCTCTGCGACGAAACAAACGAAAGGGTGGGCAATACGCCCACCCGTAACTTCAACCCACTGCCTCGCCTTCACGGCACAATACCCACACCCCCATAAACGGAACGTCAATCCGCCCCGCGATCCTAAACAAACACCGTAGGGGACGGGTCTCGCTGCGGCTCGGTCCACCCGCGGCTCTGACAGTCCACCGGACTGTCATTCACTACCGGGGCGGCAACCTGCCGCCCGTCCTCATCATTTCCACAATTTCAAAAAGCACAACCGCGCACAACGAAAAACGGCATCGACCGCATAAGCGATCAATGCCGTTTTGACCGGTTAGATCAGTTCTTTTTGTTCTGCTGGTTCTGTTTGTTTTGCTGGCTCTGTTGGTTCTGCTTGTTTTGCTGATTCTGTTTGTTCTGCTGATTCTGCTGGTTTTGTTTGTTCTGTTCGTTATTCATACGATCGTACCCTCCTATCGCGGTGCTATCCTGCACCGTCGATAGTATGCCCGCGCCGCACACGGATTATGCAACCGGGTACTTCTTAATAAACGCTTCCAGCAATCGTTTGTGCGCTTCATATTCGGCTTTGGCTTTTTCGGATGCCGTATCGCCGATCGCACGCACACCCAGATACAGTTCCGACTCCACCACCGGACCGAACGACGTATCTTTCATCGCTTCCTGCGCAAGCACTGTACTGCCTTTCCAGTTCCAGTACGTGCCGTCTTCACTGAGTCCCGCATCTGCCACGTCCAGTACGGTGAAAAACTTTTCACCGTCACGCATGGCGGGTGCCAGCGCCTCGGTGTAATATGCCGGTGTAAACGCAAACAATTGCACGTCCCGCGCCACAATATGACCAAGCACCGATTGTTTGGCGGTGTTTGCCTGCGGGTTATTTTCATCCGACACGTTGAGCGGCTGAATGGTCACTTTCACTTTGCCGTCCCCGTTGATATCTTCACCGAGTGCCGTCCATTCGGCTTCCAGGAAATCCACCGCCGACTGCGAGATCGGTTGATTCATCACCATGCAAATGAGATAATCCGGTTGCACCCGTGTGACGGCTTGTACCGTCAGAATCGTGCCGACGATCACGGCTGCCAACACACCGAGCGTGACCCATTTGTAATGGTACCAGAAATTTTCCCATTTCCCCTTGGGCGTGGACGGTGGCGGCGGTGGCGGTGTGTAAATCAGTTCCTCCGGTTTCACCCCAACTAAGTAGCGTTCTCGCGCCATGTTTTGTATACCTCCTTAGTTCGGACTGATTTTTATTTTACCATAAGTTTGGGGTCTTGTAAAGAGAAGATCCGCACAGTCCGTGTTCGGACCGTGCGGATCGTTACGTTGCGTATTCTTATCGGTTATCGACCTTGATCTCGCCGCGCACTATGACCAGAACGATGTTAAACTCGTCGTCCACCACCAGCAAATCGGCCGATTTGCCTTCCTTGATGGAACCGGTTTCGTCGTCCACGCGTATGGCACGCGCAGGGTTGATCGTCGCGGATTTGATCGCCTGTTTTGTGGGAATCCCAAACCGCATCACATTTCGCAACTCCTCGTATACGTTCGAGGTCGAGGCAGCAATGGTTCCGTCAGCAAGCAACGCCTTGCCGTCTTTGACATAGACGGTCTGTCCACCCAAATCATATTCGCCGTCCACGTGTCCCGCCGCACACATGGAGTCGCTGATAATAATGGAATTATCCTCGCCCAGCTGTGCAAATGCTATGCGCAACGCCGCAGGATGAATGTGAAACCCGTCACAGATCATTTCGGCACGCACGCCGTATTCGCGGGTCTTATCAAAAACCGCACCCACGACACCGGGGCTGCGATGCGTTAAGCCGCTTTGTGCATTGTACAGATGCGTGACGTGACGCACGCCCCATTCGATCGCCTGACAGGCTTCATCGTAATCGGCGGCGGTGTGTGCAATGGAAACGGGACAGATCGGTTGGATCTCCCGCACAAACTCCTGCGCACCGTCACATTCCGGCGCAATGTCGACCACTTTAATGATCCCGCCGCAATCCTCAAACAACCGTTTAAACTCTGCCGCATCGGGATTGCGCACATACGCACCGTTCTGTGCACCTTTTTTGGACATGGCGATATACGGACCTTCCATGTTGATGCCGTGAATATACGCACCGGGCACCGTCAGGCGGGAATCCGCCACGTTACGGAAGATGCGTTGCAATTCTTCAAAGGACAACGTCATAGAGGTCGGGCAGAACGAAGTAACACCGCGCTGTACCAGACAGTCAGACATCGCATCCAACGCTTCCTTCGTTGCCTCACCCGTATCATACCCCGCACAGCCGTGAATATGTATATCAATCAGGCCCGGCAATACGGTATATCCTGCCAGATCCAACACCGTATCGGCATCGGTGCGATCATCGATAGCGGCAATGCGTTCACCGTCGATCGTAATATTTTTTTGAACGGTTTCAAATGCCTCGTCATAAATGGTGGCATTTTTTAACAAAACACTCATGTGACTGCTCCTTTATTCTTCCGGCATCACGGTGATCCCGCCGGGCAACTCGTTTTCCTGCTCCACGTTACTGACGTACAGCGTCACCGTATCACCCACGGAGATCTCCGCACCCGCTTTCGGGGAACTGCGTTCGACCAGGCCCTTGTCAAACGTGGAAACCTGCAACGGCAAACTCTCTGCCACTTTATAGCCCAAGGCTTCGAGATACAGTTTGGCGTGTTCTTCTTTCCACCCGGTCACATCCGGCATCGCACCCGTCATCGGACCGGCGCTGATCACCACCGAGATCACCGAACCGCGGTTGACTTTTTCACCCGCGGCAGGGGTCTGCGATACAATGTTACCGCGCGGCACCACACTGCTGAACTGATAGCCCGACACCTGCATCGTCATGTCACCGGGTAATTTGCCCCGTTTGGCATCGGCGTAAGCCTGACCTTTGAAATCCTCGACTTCAAACAACGCCTCACCGGTACCCGTGGTACTGAACTCGGTCGTTGAGGTGGTCGTCATGGTCAGCGGCGACTGTGTCGTGGTGGTTGTCGTTGTTTCGCCACCCAGATGGATCACCTGCAACCGATCCAGTACCAACACCATCACGACCGCCATCACCGCGATCGCGGCAACAAAGATGATCCACAAATACTGTGCGCCGCCTTTGCGCGGCGGTTCTTCCTCTTCTTCCTCCTCATGAATGAGCGCCGCCACCGCAGAGGTTGCCGTCATCTCATCCAACAACTGCTGTACCGTTTGCGTACGGCGCGGCTCATGCACACGAAGCGCACGGATCAGACTGTCCTTCACGTGTTGCGGCGTTTTTTCCGCAATATCGGCGGGCATCATCAGATCGTCCGCTTTCTTGCCGCGTTGTTGTGCATCAGCAGGATGATGTCCCGTCAGTGCAAACAACATGGAAGCCGCCACGCCGTATACGTCTGTGGCAGGTGTGCAATCCGCACCCGCTTCATACTGTTCGGGTGCCGCATACCCGGCAATCAGATTCGGTTTGCATTTTGTGTTCACGGTACGCGTTTCCGGAATCGCAAAATTCTTCAGACGCAGATTGCCCTCGTTGTCCATTAAAATGTTTTTGGGACTGATTCCCAAATGCAACAATCCCGTTGCATGAATGGTGGACAGTGCGGAAAGCAACGGCAGGAACAAACGGCGCACCTCGTCAAACGATAACCGTCCGCCTTTGGCAGCCACATATTTTTCCAAACTCTGTCCTTTGCAGAATTCCGCCACGGTGTACGCCGTACCGTTTTCTTCAAAAATATCGTAAGACGGTACCACAACCAATACGTCACGCAACCGCGCCACCGCGCGCGCAACCGACAAGAATTTGGAACGGTATGCAGCAAACGTTGCCTCGTGTCCGTCCTTTGCCTGCAATGCACCGCTTGCCGTACGCGTGCACAACGTTGCAGGATAGAACTCACGCAACGTGATCACGCCTTCTTCCTGTTTGTCGTACGCAATGTACACGGCACTGTCGCCGCCGATCTCCAGTACGCGCCCCACCAGATACCGTCCGCTGAGCAACGTACGGATCTTCAAATACTCGGGCGGGTTGACGCCGCCAACAGGATACCCGCAATGCGGGCACTTGTCAACGTCTTCAGCGAGCGGTTGCATACAACCCATACACATCAAATTCGTAGCCATGTGAAACCTCCTGTTATTCTCCAGTTATTCTAAGGATTGTTTTAACTTTTGCTGACGAACGTCTTTTCCGCAACATACAAGCGGCGTAAACAACCCCGTAATGCGGGACGCGATCTGTTCGCCGTAACGCTCGGTCAATTCCTTTTGATTCAGATTGGTACTGATAATGGTCGGTTTTTCCGCCATCAGTCGTCCGTTAATGATATTATACAAGGCCGACGTGTAAAAAGAACTGGAAAATTCCGTTCCCACATCGTCCAATATCAACAAGTCACAACCGATCAACACGTCTTCGGTGTTGCCGTCCGACCGCCCGAAATGTTCCCGCTCAATGCGGTGGAGCATTTGCTGGATCGGTCCGTATACCACCGAATACCCGTGGGACAGCACCACACCCGCAATGGCAAGCGATAAGTGCGTTTTCCCCACACCCGTCGGTCCGCGGAGCAACAAACTGTCGTCGTGCCCGTCAAAATTTTCCGCATACGCACGGCAAAACGCGATCACCTGCCGCATCTGCGCCCGCGGTGCAACACCCGTGCGGCTGTCTGCTTTGGAAGAATAGTATTCCAAGGATAAGTCTTCAAACGAAGTCGGTTTCATCGCCGACAGTTCGGACAATTCCATGCAGGAGAATTCCCGCATCAGTTGTTCCAGACACACGCACGGTTTACCGTTTGCAAATCCCGTATCTTCACAGATCTTGCACGTGTATTGCGGCTCAAAATCGCTCGTCGCGGCACCGTGATCCTGCAACAGCATGGATAACTCCACCTGCAATGCGAGGTTTTCCGCCTTGATGCGTTCCACCTGTTCTTCCACGTTGCCGTGATTTAAGATCGCCTGCACCACTTTGGCAGAGGATTGCGCCATCAACTGTTCGATCTCCCGCACACGCGGTAATTCGTTCCGCATTTTTTCGTGAAATGCCGCCGCACGCGCCGTGGCATCACTGCGCCGTTCTTTCAACGTTGCCATCGCTTTATCATAACTGTCTCGGTTATACATGCCGCATCTCACCTCTTTTTCTTTTTATAAACCGGCACATAGTGTTCTACCATGTCCTCATATTCCGTATGATCAAAGGAGTGGGTTTTTTCTTGTTTTTTACCCGTCAACGCCTCCACCTTTTCGGTGGTATCCGCTCCCTGCGCATGCCAGTTTTCCAGCACACGATCGATATATTTGACGTCAAACTTGCCCGTTTTTTCCAAGCAGATCGCATAGGCTTTCGCCAGCACTTCGTCCGTGATACCAAACGCACAGATCCATTTTTCCGCGGCGCGCATTGCTGTGGCGGTGGTAAGCGGTTTTTCCAACCGGCACACCGCCTGCACACGCAACACCGCCTGCTCACACCGTTCCAGATAGCACAAGTGCTCTTCCGCCGCCGCCATCGTCACGATGCCGCGATCCGCCCAATCCAGTGCCACCTTTTCAATATAACGCATGTTGATGCGCCCCATCTGTGCGGCGTACCCGACCACCATCAAAATCACGGCGGCGGGCAATCCCACGCTTTCATACAAATACAGTAACGTTTCCAAATCCCCGTTACCCAGCGGCCGCCCCATACGGGCACTCACTTCCGCCAACAGTCCGTCAAACTCACCGTCTTGTTGTTGACGTCGGATCACCTCGGTCAACTGCGGTTTATGTACCTTCGGCCGCGCCGCGGCTTTGGGTTTCGGTGCCGGCGGGATTTCGTCTTTCGGCGGTGTGGGCGTTGCCGCCACGGGTTCACCGCCGCTCAGCACACCGGCCGCCACCCAGTACTGCAGTGCATCCACGCAATTAGATGCTAACACACCGGTTGCACGCTCACAAGCTTCAGCATCAAACAAACCGTTACGGGATACCCACAACAACACTTTCAAGTGATCCTCACGTGCCAAACGCAAATGACGGTCCACGATCTCTTCCGGCACGGCAAACACGTGCCGCATCAACGACGGGTTCCAAAAATACTCTGCCATGTGTATCCCTCCTTTCGGTCACGAAGAATTCCCACATTATTATATACACCTTTCGACCCGAAACGCAAGTCCTTTTTCTTTTTTCGGAAAAATGCGATAATTTTTCAGTTGATTTTTCCATAAAAATATGCTATCGTACTATTTACAAGACAAGGTTATCGAAGGAGGTGCACAAACCATGGCTTTCAAAATTACCGACGATTGCATCAACTGCGGCGCTTGCGCCGAGGGTTGCCCCACCGAAGCGATCTCCGAGGGTGATGGCAAATTCGTGATCAACCCCGAAGTTTGCATCGATTGCGGCGCCTGTGCCGATGCGTGCCCCGTGGGCGCTCCTCAGGCTGACTGATGCCGATTAAAAAAGGCTGCCGTACTGTGTACGGCAGCCTTTTGTCTTGAAACGAGGTGGATCAGATGCACACAGAACCGTTGGACAACGGCCGCTTTGTACTGGTGGATGACACCTGCACGTTCGGCACCGATGCCGTGCTGCTCAGCGAATTTGCCCGAGCACACACAGCCACCCGCGTCTGTGATCTCGGCACGGGTTGCGGCATCCTGCCGCTGTTATGGCACACCAAAGAGCACGCCCCCGCAGTCGATGCCGTGGAACTGTCGGCGCACGCCGCCGCGTTGGCGCGCGCCTCGGTGGAGCAAAACGGTCTTTTCACACACATCACGGTGTGGGAGCAGGATTGGTGTTCCCTCTCCTTACCGCACGGTGCATACGACTTAGTCACCTGCAATCCGCCGTACTTCGCGGTGGGCAGCGGCAAAGTCTGCCCCGACCCTGACCGTCGGCTCGCCCGTCATGAAACGTCCACCACACTCACCGATATCACCGCCGCCGCATACCGCTTACTCAAAAACGGCGGACGGTTTTGTTTATGCCACCGTCCCGAACGGATGGCAGACGTTCTGCGTGCGTTGCAGGACGGCGGTTTCGCACCCGCCCGCCTGCAGTTGGTGCATGCCCGTGCCGATAAAGCGCCGTTTTTACTGCTGTGCGAAGCCGTCAAAGGCGGTACCAACCGTCTATCGGTCTTACCCCCTCACATTCTCGAAAGTAGGTGATCCGGAATGTCCGGAACTCTCACGTTGGTCGGTACCCCCATCGGTAACCTGTCCGATATGTCCCCCCGCGCGGTCGAAGCGCTCGAAACCTGCGATTTCATCGCCGCCGAGGATACCCGTGTGTCGCTTAATCTGCTCAACCACTTCGGCATCCGTAAACCCCTTATCAGTTACTTTGAGCACAACAAACGCGAACGCGGTGAACAGATCTGCCGCAAACTGGAAGACGGCGAAAACGCCGTCTTGGTCACCGATGCGGGTATGCCCGCTATCTCCGACCCCGGTGAAGATTTGGTCGCTTTGTGCCATGACCGCGGCATCCCCGTCACGGTCATTCCCGGCCCCAGCGCGGGTATCGCGGCGCTTGCCGTATCGGGACTTCCCACCGCCCGTTTCACGTTTGAGGGCTTCTTATCCGCTAACAAGCGCGATCGCCGTGCACAATTAGAGGCGCTCAAAGCCGAGCAGCGCACCATGGTGTTTTATGAAGCCCCCCATAAATTGCTCGCCACCCTCACCGATATGCTGGCAGCATTCGGCGATCGCCGCGTTGCCCTGGTGCGTGAGATCACCAAATTGCATGAAGAAACCGTGCGCACCACCTTGGCTGAGGCAGTCGCACGGTATGAAGAAACCGCTCCGCGCGGGGAATTCGTTGTGGTGGTGGAAGGTGCGGCACCCGTTGCCGACACTCCCGCCACGCCCGAAGAAGCCGCGGCGTTAGCGCGCACGTTTGTAAAAGAAGGCTTGTCCACGTCGGATGCCGCCCGCAAAGCGGCGGCACAAACCGGTGTCAAAAAAGGCGATATCTACCGCCTGCTCACAAAGGAGACTTGATCATGCTCACTCTGTCGCTCATCCCCGGCATCGACATCGGCACCGTTTGCATGGTCCTGGCCGCTATCGCCATCGGCATATACTTGCATCACATGAACAAGCGTCAGGACGATCGGCAAAAAAAGCCCCTAACGAAGCCTCTCACCGAGAACGACCTGCAAACTTTGTCCGATGACGATTTGATTCGCGCGTTCGCCTGGGACATTCTGTCCCGCACCGACCGCCGCCATCCCGATGTATACGCCCTGCTTCCCGCTTTGTCACACGGTCAAACGGCTGTATACAGCGTGTGGGTGGTGTGCAACGAACTGCGAGAGGCATCGTTTGAAGATGCTTCCCGCTCCAAAAGCCGCGGTTTTTGTGAGTTGGCGGCAGACGGGTTTTCGCTCATCGGTGCCACCGCCTGCGAACAAGCACTCGTCGCCCTGTTGGAAGACCCGTCTTCCGATGAACCGTTGCGTGCGGCAATCGAAACGGAACAACCGCTCACTCTCTGCGCCGCGTACATACGGGAAAACCCGTCGGAATTTTTATAACGCGACGTACAGTAGTGCCAGCAGCAATTCCAGCGGTGCGTGGTTGCGCCACAACACCAGAATGAGCAACAAGAGTAACATACTCTCCCCCTCTCCCGTGTCCACTGTCGGTTGACACGGGGTCGGCAAGGGTTCACACGGTGTCGGTTCGCATACGGCGCACGGCTCCTCTTCCGTTGGCAGTTCCGGCGGTTTCGGTTGCTCACACGGCGCACACGGTGTCACCGTTGTTGCACGGTAAATGTTGACCGGATGCTCCCGTACTAACCGCCGCGAACGTTCCGCCATGCGCTGCACCCGTCGTTCGGCTTCGTGTTGCAACTGCATCACGTGCGGATCATTCATAATCCGTTACCTCCTTTTTGTTGCAAAAGCGGCAAGAATTTTAATAACCGCATCATGCGCATCGACTCATCCAACCGTTTCTCACGGCCCCCGTGCAGATACGGACGGAGTGCTTTGAGCAGTGCGGTATTTTCATCTTCCTGCCCCAATGCGCTGAGTAGCGGCATCAGTTTTAAAATGCTGTCCATTTCCGGCAAAACGGGTTCTGCCTGCGGTGGCGGCGGTGTGGGATCGCCCCCGCCGAGCGCTTCCATCATCTGTCGGATTTTCTCCAACCCTTCAGGCGAATTCAGCAACCCGTCCAGCTTTTTGGAAAGTTCATCTTCCATGCCCGTTATCCCCCGTTATCCGTTTTAAAAACGCCTGCACTTCGGGCGATCCCATCAATTGTTGCAACCGTTGCGGGTCACCCACCAGATTTTGGATCTTGCGCGCGTTCTCGCCGCTTGTCAGCGAAGACAGCCCGCCGTTTTGCACCGTTTGCGCCAACTGTTCGGGCGTAGTCCCCAACTGTTTGGCGGCATATCCGAGCAACGCCTGTAACTGATCCGGTGTGATCTGACTCATGATATTCCCTCCTTACTGTACTATATGAGATAAAGGATGATACTATGTTCCGAATGTTGGTCGTATCCGATACGCACGGTGACCGCCGCTCCCTGCAAGAGGTGATCGATACCCACCCGGAAGCCTCGCTGCTTGTACACTTGGGTGACGGCGCATCCGACCTTACCGCCGTTACCGAATTCTGCGCGGTACGCACGTTGCAGGTGGCAGGCAACTGCGATTTTGCCTCACAGCACCCCGACGATGCCGAGTTCCGTTTCGGCGGGCAGTTGTTTTTCGCGGCACACGGTCACCATTACGGCGTAAAATACGATCTGTACCGTTTTTCCTGTGCCGCCCGCTCACGCGGAGCGCGGGTCGCGCTGTTCGGGCACACCCACCAACCGCTCTCCGTGTATGACGACGGCTTATATCTCGTCAATCCCGGCTCGCTCAGCCACGGCGGTGCGTACGCCATGATCGATATCGATGCAAACGGCGGCATCGCCGTAAACCTCGCCCGCCTGCGCTATTAACAGTATATGCCCTCGCCCGAAAACGGGCACAAAAAAGCAGGCTCCCGCCTGCTTTTCTCACTTTTTGTGACCGTTCCCCCGCCCATTCCGTGTATATCAAGTGAAAGGCCTTTTCAATACCATAAGAGAATCGAAAGGAGGAATCCGTATGGAAGATAAGCAGATCGTTGCCCTGTTCTGGAAACGGGATGAACGTGCGCTTCGGGAAACCGATCGCCAATACCGTCCGTATCTCACGCGTGTTGCGCACAATATTTTGTGTGACCGTCAAGATGAAGAGGAATGTGTCAACGACACGTACCTGCGGGCGTGGAATGCTATCCCGCCTCACGAACCCGTGCGGTTATCCACCTTTTTGGGTAAGATCACCCGACGGTTGGCATTGGATCGATTTGCCGCCCGCACCGCCGAAAAGCGCGGCGGCGGTACGGTTCCATTGCTGCTGGAAGAATTCCGTGACTGTCTGCCGGAACAAACAACCGATCGTGTCACCGATACGATCGTTCTGCGCGATGCGTTAAACCGCTTTTTGCGCGGTCTTTCTTCGGAACACCGCCGCATCTTTGTGTGTCGGTATTGGTACGCGGATTCGGTACGCGCCATTGCGCGGCAACAGAACAGCAGTGAAAGCCGTATCAAAATGATCCTTCTGCGTACCCGTAGGGATCTCAAACACTTCTTGGAAAGCGAGGATATCGGCTTATGAAAGAACAGAAACTTTTACAAGTATTCGGCGATATCGACGATGATCTGATTGAAGAGGCAACGCATCGCGCGCGTCCCATTCTCCTGTACCGCATCGGTGCTTGTGCCGCGGCTTTGTTGCTCGTAGCGGCAATCGCCCTGCTGTCCTTCGGCAAATTCACACCCCTGATGAGCGATCCCGCCGTCACGACCACCGTGCCCGTTCATCACACCGCGACTCAACAAGCCACCACCACAAAAAAATTACCGGAGATCGCCGTCATTCCCCATTGGGAAGATAAGACCCTTGCCGAACGGTTCCCCGAAGCCACGTACGGCGGCAACACTTATATCGTGACCAACCACACCATGGATCCGCAGTTTGTGGGACAAAAGATCGGCTCGGTTACCGTTCACGGCGAGGATGTCTACACCGACACCGCGCACACCACCACCGCCGTGCTGTATGCCGTCAAGAATATTGCACAACACTGCGCGGTCGCGGTGCAATATAAAGACTCAAATGCGTATTACTCTGCCATCCAGTCCTGGTACACCCCCAAAACACTCGGACAGTTTGTGGAAGATCTCAATTTGGAACACTATTTAGAGGTCGGTGCTGTCTATGCGGAAAATTCGCACACACCGCAGGATCACTTGTTATCCAAGCAAGACGTCCTCCGTTTGTTGCGTGAAGATCTCTCCCTCCCAAACGTACACGATGACCGTTACTGGTATAAACCCGTGTTCAGTATTTCCGTTGGCATCCCTGTACTGGGCATAGAAAACGTCAGTATGGCGGTCACCGCAGACGGTTACCTGACCACCAACTTGTTGCGCACCGGCAAAGCCTTTTTCATCGGCACCGAGCGTGTGGAAGCCTTGTTGCAAGAACTGAATATCACCACAACCACTCGCACCACGGCAACCGACAACTCCACCACCACTTCCAAACCGGCGGTACCACCCGTCATCTCCCCGCCATATATCCCCGAATGAGAGAAAGCCGACAAGCGAACGCTTGTCGGCTTTCTTGTTTATACGTATTGCAAAATGTCACCCAACCGTGTGATCTCCGTCACCCCGTCGGGATGCTCGTCCAGCTTGCGCGAATTGAGGTATATGGCCTGCATACCGGCTGCCTTTGCACCACCCACGTCGTTTTGCGGATGATCTCCCACAAACACACAGTTTTCGGGTGTCACGCACAATCGCTCTGCCGCACGGCGGAACAGCTCCGGATTCGGCTTGTGGATTCCCTCATCTTCCGAAACCAACGCCAAATCCAGATACGGCCGCAACCCCGTCACGTCCAGTTTGCGGTTTTGCATCAGCGCACTGCCGTTTGTGATGATCCCGATCTTGTACCCGCGCTGCCGCAAGGTTTTCAGTACCTCTACCGTTTCGGGGAACAATCGGGAACACAGCGGGAACAACCGCCGATACTCCCATAACAGTTGGTCACCGGTTACGCCCGCATCAAACGGCCAACGCTCAACAAAATTGTGGAAAAACGCGTTGTAATCCACGTAACCGCCGCAGTTATCCTCAAACATTCGGTGGGCATACTCTTCCCGCCGGTCTTCACTGACCGCGGTCATGTGCCGACGGAGTAACCACCGCGCCACGTTCAAAAACGCCGTCACGCGGTCCTGCAACGTATCGTCAAAATCAAAGATCACCGCTTTGGCGCCGTCATCACCGCCAAGCTGTGACAGCGCCGTATCGGCATCCGCCTTGATCTGTGCGGTCAGTTCCGCCACCGTGTCAAACCGCCGTTCCTCACGTAAAAACCGTATCAGCATCACCTGCACGGTGCGCCCGTACAGTTCACCGTCAAACCCTTGGATCCAGGTTTCCGCCTGCGGTTTCGGCACGCCGCCAACCGTGGGATGCACGCCGATGTTGGTTACCGCGCGGTACTGCTTGTCCCCCACTGTCACCAGCGAGGCGTACACGCCGTACCGCGGCACGGCATAACCGTCGGGGAACACCTGATTGAGTGTCGGCATGCCCCACCGCCGACCGCGATGATCACCGTTTACCACCGGCAACTCCACCGCAAACGGCCGACCGAGCTGTTGCATCGCCGCCTGCATATTGCCGTTTTCCACGGCGTTGCGTACACGCGTGGAACTGACCGACACGCCGTCCCGCTCCACGGACGGTACTTCGATCAGGTGAATGCCAAGCGGCTCACACAAGGTGCGCAGTGTACTGACGTCACCTTGTCCGCCTTTTCCAAAACGGAAATTATACCCGCACGCCACCGTTTCGGCATGCAACTGTTCGTGCAACAAGTCCCGCACAAACCGTTCGGGTGACCAATCACAAATATCCGAAAACGGCACTTCGATCCATTCTTCCGTACCGAGTGTTTCCAGCAACGTATCTTCCCGTTCGGGAGTGGTCAGCCGCGCTGTATCGCCCTTGGGAACGCCCACAATGGACAGCGCCGTTGCCGAAAGCGGGCGGGGAGAAAGATGCCCGCACACCGCCGACAACACCGCCCGGTGCCCGATATGTAACCCGTCAAACACGCCAAGCGCCACTGCGCGCCCCACGCACGGTATCGCATCCTTACCGTACCGATATCGCCGTATCGCCATGCCAACACCTCCCTTTTAAATGACAGTATACCACAACTCCATGGAAATGCAAAACTGTTTTATAAAAATACACACAATGTACACAATTCGCCTTTATATTCTATATTGTATAATTATACCTTGAAAAGGAGGACCTCTCATGATACAAGTGCAAAACCTGACCAAGCGTTACGGTTCCCACCTTGCCGTGGACAACTTAAGCTTTCAGGTAAACGAAGGTGAGATTCTGGGCTTCCTCGGGCCGAACGGCGCGGGTAAATCCACCACCATGAACATTCTCACCGGTTATCTGTCTTCCAGCGAAGGCACCGTGACCATCAACGGGCACGATATTCTGGAAGAACCCAACGAAGCCAAATCCAGCATCGGGTATTTGCCTGAACAACCGCCGCTGTATCTGGACATGACGGTGCGGGAATATCTGGACTTTGTCTTTGATTTGAAAAAGTGCACGTTCAACCGCAAAAAACACTTGGCGGAGATCTGCCGTCTGATGAAGATCGAGCACGTGTACAACCGCTTGATCAAAAACCTCTCCAAAGGTTACCGCCAACGTGTCGGCTTTGCTCAGGCGCTTATCGGCAACCCGCCGGTACTGGTGCTGGACGAGCCCACGGTCGGTTTGGACCCGAACCAGATCATCGAGATCCGCACCCTCATCAAAAACCTCGGCAAACACCATACCGTTATTCTCTCCTCGCACATCCTGCAGGAGATCGAAGCAGTGTGTGACCGCATTATCATTATCAACGACGGTAAGATCGTTGCAGACGATACCGCCGCGGCGCTGTCGGAGAAATATTCGTCCGACCGCCGTCTGATGGCGCGCATCGCGGGTGATGAGAAACGCATCACCGATATTCTCACCCACTTAAACGGCGTTGCCGACGTTGTGTGTTACGGTGAAAAGGAAGAGGGCGTATTTGAATACGCACTCGAACCGCAGGACGGCGTCGATTTCCGCCGTACCCTGTTCACCGCTCTTGCCAAGGAAGGCTATCCGCTTCTCGGCTTGCGTTCCATGGAAATGTCACTGGAAGAGATCTTTATTTCGTTAACGCGTGAGCAGCTGCCCGCCGTTACCCACAAAGGAGGGAAAAGCAAATGAGTGCCGTCTTTAAACGTGAATTCAAAACCTATTTCACCTCCCCCATCGGGTACATCGTCCTTGCCATGATCTACGGCCTCAGCGGCTATTATTTCTTCATGTACAACCTGGCAAGCGGCTATGCCGATCTGTCTTACGTATTCAGTTCGGTTCTGTCCTTTTTGATGCTCTTGGTACTCCCCGTGCTGACCATGCGTTTGATGAGTGACGACAAACGTCAAAAAACCGATCAGGCATTGCTCACCGCACCGGTCAGTCTGACCGGCATCGTGCTCGGCAAATTCTTTGCCGCGGTGTTGCTGTTCACCATCGGCATCGCCATCATGCTCGTGTTCGCTTTCATCATTGCCACACAGGTCACCCCCGCATGGCTCGTGATCTTCGGCAACTTCATCGGTTTGTTGTTGCTCGGCAGTATGATCATTGCGATCGGTCTGCTCATCTCCTGCCTTACCGAAAGCCAGTTTGTGGCAGCACTCGGCACGTTCTTGGCATCGTTTGCGCTTCTCATGATCGACAGTGTGGGCGAACTGCTCTCGTCCAGCAAACTCGCCACCACCATTGCCGACTTTTTGTCCATCTCTTCGCGGTATAACAACTTCACCAGCGGTCTCATGCAATATGACGATATTATTTTCTTTGTCAGCATGACGGCTCTGTTCTTGTTCTTAACCGTGCGTGTACTCGACCGCAAACGCTGGAATTGATGAAAGGAGGTAACACGCTATGACAAATTTTGATGAACTCAACAACCAAAACGAAACTTCATCGGACGTGGCAGAAGAAACCGTGGAAACCGTAACGGAAGAACCCGTCACCGAGGAAGCGGCTCCCAAAGCCAAACGGTTGCCGAAACTCAACCTGCGCACCAACCGCAAATTCCGTCTGGGTGCCACCGCCACCGCCATTACGGTGGTTGTCGCCGCCGTGATCGTGCTTGTAAACGTCGTGTTCGGCATTCTCGCCGACCGCTTCCCCTGGACGTTGGACCTCACCGCCGATCAGACCTATTCTCTGTCGGAGGAAAGCCGTTCGGTTGCCGAAAAACTGTCGGCAGACGTCAAAGTGACCGTTCTTGCGGATGAAACCTATTTTTCCGATCCCAATTTCGGTTCGGAAGAATACGATACCATCTTCCGTCAATTCTATCTGTTCACCAAAGAATACAGTTCCTTAAGCGGCGGAAAACTGACCACCGATTATGTGGATCTGGAGAAAAACCCCACCCTGTCGTCCTCGTACCAAGAAAAATATAGCGCCACCACGGGGGACATTCTCTTCATCTGCGGCGATCAATACCGCAAGATCTCGCTCAACGATTTGATGGACGAAGAGGTTGACTATTCCACGTACACCTCCTCCGTCACCTCGCTTGTGGAGCAAAAACTCGCCACCAATATCAGCAGTGTGTGCGGCGGCAAGACCGTCACCGTTACCTTCTTAACGGGTCACGGCGAAAACGAGGATTCCATCGCCGCGCTCAAGAGTTTGTATGAACTCAACGGCTATTACACCCAAACGTTGGATTTCACCTCCGCCGGTACCATCAGCGATACCACGGGTGCCATCGCCATTGTGGGTCCCGTCAAGGACTATTCCATGGACGAGATCAAACGTCTGCGCGATTGGCTGAAAAACGACGGTAACATGAATCGCAACCTGTTTGTGTTTGCCAACTATGAAGGCACCTGCCCCAATCTGTACGATTTTCTGTCGGCGGATTACGGCATCACCGTAACCGGCAACATCATCATGGAAACCGATGCCAACAACTATCCCATGGACATTTACGGCTCGTATCCGTATTATCCGATGACCACCGTCACGTCCAGTGACCTGACCCTGCCCGTTGCGAATCAGAAGGTCATCATGCCGCTGACGTTGCAGTTACTCACAGCCAAAACCGACGATACCGAAAACGAGATCCTCACGAACCACCCGGTGGTTACCTTCCCCGAAAGCAGCCGCCTGACCTCCATGCAGGATCTGAAAGACGCCGCTTCCAATGACGATGTCACCAAGCTGGAAGCCGAAACGTATCCCATCATCGGTATGGCGTACGCCCGTGATTTCAACTTGGTGAATAACGAAGGCGTGGAAAACCACATCGTGGTATGCGGCAGCGATATGATGCCGCTGTATGCTTCCAACAGCACGTATGAAAACGAAGGCTTGCTGATCGAACCGCTGCGCACGCTGTGCAGTCTGGGTGACACCGTGGTGATCTCCGGAAAAGGTCTGAACAACGAAACGTTCTCCATGTCGTCCCTGACCGCGACCGCGCTCGGCCTCGGCGTGTTCACACTGGGTATTCCGCTGGTACTGATCGTCATGTGTCTGGTCGTGTTCTTCAAGAGGAGGCACTTATGAGTAAACCGATGTCCCGTCGCACCCGCTCGCTTCTGTTCGCGGTGATCGCGTTGGCGGCGGTTGCCGTGTTGCTGGTCGGACTTCTGTTTTTGTTGCCCGAACCCGCCGAAGAACCGCAAGAAGAAGTGCGTGACGATACCGTTGTCCTCTTGGATAAAACTACTGCCAAGGACGTCACACTCACTTCTGCTGAAATCGCCATCGGCAACGCCAAACACACCATCACCATCAACGAGGATAAGGTGTACACCCTGAAAGGGTTTGACGATCTGCCGATGGAGCAGTCGGTATTTGAAGAGGTGGCGGAAACCTTGCTTTCGGTCAAAGCCACCCGTTTGATTGATGAAAACCCCGCCACCCCCTCGGATTTCGGTTTTACCACACCGGATCTGTACATCACCGTATCCGCCACGTATTCCGATAATACGTCTTTTGCGTTGGAGATCGGCAACCTCGCCCCCTCCAAGGAAGGATATTACCTGCGTGAAGTCGGCAAACCCGCGGTATACTTAATGGATACCACGTTCTGTGAAACGGTGTCGTATGAGTTCACCGCATACCTCAACCACGCGCCGATCGTCGCGCCCGACACGCAGGAAAACGGAGACACCGTCGTGGTACGTGACTGCACGTTAAGCGGTAAAGCGCGTCCCTCCAAGATCCGCTTCCAGGTGGCAGAAGAACCGGCAAATGCGGAAGACACTATGATAATCAGCGGCTTCGTGATTCAGGAACCGTATTTCCATGCGGTCGACTCCAACAGTCAACTGATCGCAGCGGCAACGTTCACCTCGCTTTCGGCATCGGGCGTGGCAAAGATCCGCCCCACCGCCGCCGACCTTGCCGCGTTCGGTATCACCAATCCCTATTCGGCGTGTGACGTCAGTCTCTCGCTCAAGCGTGCCAAATCCACCACCGATGAGGACGGTGAAACCACCGAAACCGTTACGTATCACAACACGTTTCGTTACACCGTTAAGATCGGTAATGAAACGGAAGACGGCTTGCGGTACGGCGCCATCTACACGGAAGGCAAACTGCTCCCCGTCATTTATCTGTTTGACCCATCCGCCGTCATCTGGCTGGATATGCAGTACGATGATATTGCTGACAGTATGTTGTATTTCCAATATATCCACAACGTCAATTCGTTAACGTTCACCGCTGACGGCAAGACCACCGTATTCCAACTGTCGCACGACCGCGACGAAGAGGACAGCGATAAGTCCTTAACAGTAACGGCTGACGGCAAAACGTATCCGACATCCGATTTCCGCACGCTGTATGCGAACCTGCTCGGTATGTACCGCGTCGGCGGCACCACCGAAAAACCCACGGGTACGCCCTTGCTCTCGGTAACGTTCTCACAGAGCGCAGCACACGGCGGCAACGTACGCATCAATATCTATTCGTACACCGCCGGCCATTGCATTGCCGTACACAGTACCGGAGAAAAACATCTGGTCAACATGAAAGACGTGCAAAATTATATGGATAACCTGCAAGACTATCTGGACGGCAAAGCGATTTCGTAACGTTAAAGCAGGCTCTTTTGGATCACTCCAAAAGAGCCTGCTTTTCTTTGTTCACCGCTTCGTACGGCAACCCCCATACGCGATGACGCCGTTTCTTTTCACCAAAACATCGCACCGTCACCGTGCACAAACCGCGCCGCCGTTGCCATACACTTTGCGTCACCGTCACGTGATCCACCGTTTTGCGCGGCATCTGTACTTGGTACAACGCCAGTCCGCGCGGATACCGAACCGTGACCGCTTCTTCGCCCAACCCTAAACCGGCGCTTTTATATCCAAGCCACCGCACCGCACACCACCACACACCAAACACCGCCGCCACAAACGCGGGCGCGTGCCACGCCCCGCCCAAGATCCATAACACCGCCGATACCGCAATCAGACCGATCGGTGCCACCAGATACCGCAGCGCGGCACCGCGGGGCACTTGCACATAGGTATCCCGTATCGGAAAAGACGGCAATACCTGCTTGAGCGTTGCGTGAACCGTATGCGGATCGGCCGCCGGCACCAGCACCGGCCGCGCGCCGCGATCCCGTCCGTATCCTGCCGCCGTGATCACCGCCGTGTACAAACCTAACACCCGCATGAGCAACGTCTGCCGCAATTCCACCGCCGTGATCTTATCGCGGTCAATGAGCACGTCACGGCGGGTAAACAATCCCGACACTATGTGCAGTTGTTCTCCCTGAACCGTCACGTAAAACCCGATATACCGTAACAACGTGTTCAGCGCGGCGATCCCCCACCCCCATAACAGCAAATTGCCTGCCGTATGCAGCGCCGCGCCGATCTCTGCCGATAACAACTGTTGTACCGCCCCCACCGCATCCGGCGCGATCTCCTCACCAAGAAACGTACCGAGCCGCCGTAAAAGCGGCACCGCCGTCAGCAACCCCACCGCCGCATTGGAACCCGAAACCGCCAAAATGAACACCGGCCAAAACCGCGCCCGCAACCGTCCTGCCGCCGCACGGTCACGCAACACAAATAACCGCCGCACTTCATCGGCAGACAGATACAACACCGCATCCGACCGCCGTCTGAGTCCCGCCGTGTTCACCCGTACCCGTCTGCCGCCAAGCAACCAAGCGATCGGACTGCGCTCGATCTCCACCGATCCCGCATCCGCCGCTTGTATGTGTAAAGTGCGGCGGCACACGACCCCCTGCCGCACCCCGAATGTTTCTCCGCCTTTCGTTTGGCCCAATCGGTAACGGCACGCAAAAAACCGCATCACAGAATACAGCACCAGCCCCGCGCCGATCGCGCCGTCACGCAACCACGCAGCGGGTGTTGTCAGATCCGTTCCAAACCATCGCCAAAGCAGTATCGCCAACAACGGCAACCACCGTTTCAAATCATAAAGCAAAAACAGTTTGTGCGGCCGTCGTTCCATTATCCCGTCTCCAATCGTCGCGCAAGTTTTTGTGCCGTTTCTTCCGCGAGCAACGGCACCCATACACTGCCGCCCGCAAACCGCAACACCACCGTGCGGCAACGGAAGATGCGGTGTAACGGCGGTACAAACGTTTCAAAAGTACGCAACGCGCGAAGCGGCACCACCGTTTCCCGCCGCCATAACACCCCGTACCGCACAAAAATGTGTTTTTCGTCTGCCGTGCCGCCAAGTGATTGCACCCATCGCGCCATATACCACCACAACACCCCGTATGCCGCAAGCGGGATCAAATACCACCAACCGTCACCAACCCACAAGCGCAGCACAGCCGCGATCAGCAAAAGACCGGCGGCGCTCACCAGATGCAGTATCGCCGCCGCACCCTTTCCCGCGCCAAAGGACATACGTTCACCCCTCTACTATTCCTTATTATGGTATACCCCGATAAATTTGAAAATTTCTCTTTACATTCGGTTTTTTATGTGATATACTACGAAAGCACGTGATTGTGCACATCCCTTATCCGGATCGTGGAGTATGCCCCCTTTGGAGGAAACACCGTTTCCCTTTCTGGATTTGCGGAAATATTTAAAAGAGTGTAAACCATGTTAGCAAACGAAAAAACCGAAATCATGCAAAAGTACGCCACTCACGAGGGTGACACGGGTTCTCCCGAAGTCCAGATCGCGGTTCTGACCCGCCGCATCAACGATCTGACCGAGCACTTGAAAGTGCACAAGAAAGATCACCACTCCCGCCGTGGTCTGCTCAAGATGGTCGGCCATCGCCGCAACCTTCTCAACTACTTGATGAAGAAGGACATCAACCGTTACCGCGCGATCGTCGAAAAATTGGGTCTGCGTAAATAAGGCTTCTATGAGGCAGGCGAGCATCACGCTCTCCTGCCTCAACCTGCTTTATAATCCCGTCCTGCACGGTATGCGGGGGCGTGATTTTTAGCAGTGAAACGGGCGCTTTCGCACCATGAAAACGTCGGTTTTATTGCTAAAAAGATCCGTCCGCATGCCGTTTGGAAATATCAAATTTAAAAACGGAGGAATGTACTATGTTCGAAAACTATCGTGTATTCGAAACCACGCTTGCCGGCCGTCCTTTGAAAGTGGAAACCGGCAAAATGGCACAGTTGTCCAGCGGTTCCTGTATGGTACGCTACGGCGATACCTCGATTTTGTGCAACGTCACCGCTTCGGCAAAACCCCGTGAAGGTGTGGACTTTTTCCCGCTTTCCGTTGACTACGAAGAGAAACTTTATGCTGTCGGTCACATTCCCGGCTCGTTCCAGCGCCGTGAAGGTCGCCCGACCGAAAAAGCGATCCTGACCTCCCGCGTCATCGACCGCCCGATCCGCCCCCTGTTCCCGAAAGATATGCGTAACGACGTATCCATCGTGTGTACCGTCATGTCGGTCGATCCCGACTGCCCGCCGGAAACCACCGCGATGATCGGTGCGTCCATCGCCATCTCCATTTCGGATATTCCGTGGGACGGCCCGATCTCGGGTGTTGTCGTTGGTTTGGTAGACGGTGAATACGTCATCAACCCCACCGCGGAACAGGAAAAGAAATCCGATATGCACGTCACCGTCGCTTCCACCGCCGATCTGGTTGCCATGATCGAAGCCGGCGCCAACGAAGTGGACAACGACACCATGTTTGAAGGTATCATGAAAGGCCACGAAGCCAACCAGCAGATCGTGGAATTCATCAAAGGTATTCAGGCGGAGATCGGCAAACCGAAATTCGCGTTTGAATCCAACGATCCCGATCCGGATATGTTCGAGGCAATCAAAGAATTCGCCATCGAAGATGTGCGCTATGCCTTGGATACCGATGATAAACTCGTCCGTGACGAGCGTTTGCTCCCCGTGTACGACAAAGTGCATGAGAAGTTTGACGAAGTGTATCCTGAGCAGATCGCCAAAATTGACGAATGCCTGTACAAACTGCAGAAATACGTGGTACGCCGCTGGTTGTTGGACGACGGCAAGCGCGTGGACGGCCGTGCGATCGATGAGATCCGCCCGCTCGCCGCTGAAGTGGATCTGCTGCCCCGCGTGCACGGTTCCGGTATGTTCACCCGTGGCCAGACACAGGTTCTGACCACCGTCACCCTCGGCAACGCAGACGATGCTCAGTTGCTGGACGGTCTGGATGATGAAACTGAGAAACGCTACATGCACCATTACAACTTCCCGTCCTACTCGGTCGGTGAAACCAAACCCTCCCGCGGCCCCGGCCGTCGTGAGATCGGTCACGGCGCTCTCGCTGAGCGTGCGCTCGTACCGGTACTGCCGAGCAAGGAAGAGTTCCCCTACACCATGCGTTTGGTGTCGGAAGTTCTCTCTTCCAACGGTTCGACCTCGCAAGGTTCTATCTGCGCATCTACCCTTGCTCTTATGGCGGCAGGTGTGCCGATTAAAGCCCCGGTTGCCGGTATCTCCTGC
>JAFSIB010000022.1 GCA_017440005.1 Clostridia bacterium | reverse complement strand
TCCAGAAAATAATTATCGCGCAATGCCGCGTGACCCGACGTTTCGATGGCAAGCGGTGCGTTGATACCCAGTTCGTTCAAACGCAACGCTTCGTTGATAACGTTTTTATACCCGCGTTTAAAGCGGCAATGCACGCCGCCGAGGGTCTGCTCGATGAATGTTTTGAGGCCCGTTGAGGTGATGGAATCGGTCACGATCGTACCACCGTCATTCCCCTCCAGAGCAATGGCAGAAGCCAAGGCGACCAAACGGTTGCGGTTGATCTCCCTGCCATCGGCACCGACGCAACCTGCGCGGTCAACGTCGGTATCAAAGATAACGCCGAGGTCCGCTTTGGCGGCTTTGACAGCACCGCAGACCGATGCCATGGCATCGGGATTTTCGGGGTTGGGAATATGGTTCGGGAACGAGCCGTCCGGTTCCAAGAACTGACTGCCGGAAACGTCTGCGCCAAGCGGTTTGAGCACTTCAGTAGCATAAAAGCCGCCCGCGCCGTTACCCGCATCCACCACAATGTGCAGTCCGGCAAGCGGTTGTTCGCCGTTTTGGGATTCATCCACGATCATATCGCGCAAACGCTTGGCGTATTGGGTCATATACGGTACCTGCGTTACCGTTCCGTTTGCCGCCGCAGGTTTCTCCCCCGCTTCGGTTTTTGTAAGGATCGCCGTAACGTCACTGCCCTCAATGCCGCCGGTGGGCAAAAAGAATTTCAAACCGTTACGGTGCCACGGATGGTGGCTGGCGGTAATCTGTACCGCGCCGTCACAATCCAGGTCAACGGTGGTCATAAACATGGCAGGAGTGGACGATAATCCGCAATCCAGTACCCGTACACCGGCGGCGCTCAACGTGCGTGTGACCGCATCACGAATACGCGGACCGGACAAGCGGCTGTCACGGCCGACCGAAACGGTCAGATCGGTGCAGGGTTTGCCGGATTTTTCCGATAACCAGCAGGCAAAACCGCCGATGATGCGTTCGACAACGTCATCGGTAAGTTCACACGGTTCACCCTCTACCCCATCCATCGCAACGGCACGGATATCGGTGCCGCTTTTAAAATGTTTCCAGTACTCACTCAACATGTGTTTTTCCTCCTTTAAAGGGTAATGCGATTAACACGCCGATTGCCATCAAACCGAACCACACCAAAATCAGACCGTTCCAGCCGATGGCGGAAACCGCATTGGCAAATACCGTTGAAGCGACCGACGCCGACATATAACTGATAAAATCCAAAAAGCCGGTTGCACCGGAGACCATGCCGGTATCACGCAGACTGGGACAATATACACTCCATAAAATTGAAGCGGCACAGTTGGCAAACAATACTGCCAACGTAATCACAATGATGTTAAAGATCGGTTGTTTGATAAAATACAACAGTAAAAAGCAAACGGCAGAAGCGGTAAATGCCAAAAAGACCGTGAGATCCCGCTTACGGCCGAGCCGTTCGTAAACCGTAATCGCTAAGAACGCCGAGCAAGAAATGACCAATGTGGTCACCGTAAAGAGCAACGCGGAGGTTTCCGCCGAAAAGCCGAGATACTGCGCAATGTAGGTGGGTAACCAAAACACCACCGCCGTGCGCACAATACCGGTTAAGATCGATACGACTGTGTATTTGACGATCTGGTGTTTGAGCAGTATCTGAATACTGCCGCCCTCTTCCTTTTTGCGTTCATAGTGATTATACACGATGATGCCTCTGTGTTCAAAAAACAAGAATAAGGTGAAGCAGAGGACACCGACACCAACCAGAATAAACGAGGTGACGTATAACGCAATGCGCCACGGCATTGCCATTGCCAACAAACCCGCAAGCGGTGAGCCGAACAATGAGGAAAACGTGTAACCGACACCGCAACGCGCCACATACAACGGTGAAACGTTTTCCGCAACCATTTTGGTCATGGGGCCGTAAATCATGGAAAGGAAAAAGCCGGTGGCACCGTAAGCAACATACGCGATCTGCGGTGATTGCGCAAAAAAGGCAAACACAAGACCGGCAATGCCGGCTAACGCCAAACCGCCGCACATCATGTACCGCGCTTTCAATTTATCACCGATCAAGCCGTTGATTAACTGCCCAACGGCATACGAAGTAAAGAAGATCGAAGACAACGTACCGAGTGTTTCGTTTGTGAGAACGTTCAATTCCAGCATTTGCGGTGAGACCGCACTGAGAATGTTGCGCACAACATAGACTGCCAAATACGCAAACGCACACATACTACCGAGATAGATTGCGCGTATGGCTTCCGGCTTTACGGTGATTTTCATTGACAACCCCTCCAACCGCAGGTATTGTATCACAAACCGTAAGTTTTCGCAATAGCGATCACACAGAAATAAAAAAGAAAAGCACCACTCGATGAATGGTGCTTTTCCGAATACAATCAAACTTATTTGAGTTCGACTTTGGCGCCGGCTTCTTCCAGTTTCTTCTGGATTTCTTCAGCTTCTTCTTTACCGGCAGCTTCTTTAACAGCTTTCGGAGCGCCGTCAACCAGGTCTTTCGCCTCTTTCAGGCCGAGACCGGTGATCTCACGGACAACTTTGATAACGTTGATCTTGTTCGGGCCGACTTCAGCCAGAATAACATCAAACTCAGATTTCTCTTCAGCAGCAGCCGCAGGAGCAGCGCCGCCCGCCATAACAGCAACAGGAGCTGCAGCGGAAACACCGAATTCTTCCTCGATAGCTTTGACCAACTCGTTGAGTTCGAGAACGGTCAACGCCTTGATCTCTTCGATCATGGCAGTGATTTTTTCAGACATGACAATACCTCCGTTTAATACGTAATAATTTTTTAAATAGTGCGAGACGGGGCCTTAAGCCTCAGCCTCAGCGGGAGCGCCTTCACCCTGCTTTTCAGCAACAGCGTTGAGCGCACGGGCCAAACCGGCCACCATGTTGTTGAGGCCACCGATAAACATGGACAACAAGACCTCTCTCGGAGGAACTTTTGCCAGGCTGTCAACGGTAGCGGGATCAATGACCTTGCCCTCAAAGAAACCGGCTTTCACTTTGAAGTTTTCATTCTTCTCAGCATACTCGCTCAGCAACTTAGCAGCGGCCAATTCATCCGTATCGGAAGTTGCGATAGCGGTGGTGCCTTCCAACACGCTCTTCAGATCACCGTAACCGGCGTTATCTGCAGCGCGACCCAACAACGTGTTTTTCACAACAGCGTACTCGACACCGGCCTCACGCAGTTTGCGGCGGAGAACCGTATCTTCAGCAACCGTGATACCGGAATAGTCAACAACGACACCGGCTTTCGCGTTTTGGAGTTTTTCAGTCAGTTTGGCAACTACCTCTTGCTTTTCCAGCAATACTTTTTCACTCGGCATATTTTCATTTCACCTCCTGTCGAATATGAATAACATGCCGTTTTTCCAAGAAAAACACCCTTTCCGTCTGCACAGAAAGGGTGGTGATAACACAGTGCGACCGCAAGCGATCGTGCATTACCGTCAACCTCGGCGGGCAACTTTCAGCACCCGCAAAGCAGGCACACCCGCTGTCTGTGGAAAACAGCAATAGTCAGTATAACAGATGTTTTGCTAAAATGCAAGC
>JAFSIB010000156.1 GCA_017440005.1 Clostridia bacterium | reverse complement strand
GCTACCAGTCCGTCAGGAGAAAGTTTTGGCAACCAATGATCGGCAATCGTACGGTAAAAGCGATAACCGTCTCCCCCATCCAATGCCATACGCGGTTCGTACTGCACCTCGCGTTGTAATCCGTCCAGATCCGCCGAAGGAATATACGGCGGATTGGAAACAATGACGTCAACCGGATCGGTAAACCGATCATAATCGTTCAGCACATCCGCTTTGACAGCCGTAACTGCGTAATGAGAATATCGCCGGATATTCTCTTGCAAATATGTAAATGCTTTGTCCGAGAATTCATACGCCGTGACGTTGGCTTTCGGTTCCAATGCAGCAATTCCCAATCCAACACAACCACTGCCGGCGCAAAGATCCCACACATTCTTACGCGGTTTATGACGTAAATATTCCGCCACCGTTTCACAAAGCAATTCAGTTTCAGGGCGCGGAATCAAAACACCTTCGCCAACACAAAGTGTCAGATTCAAGAAATCCCACGTACCGAGAATATATTGCAAAGGTTCACCTGCGGCACGTCGACGGGCGGCCGCGAGTGCTGCTTGTGTTGGTACATCCGGCACGGTGTCTTGCCAATATTCGCGCACCTTTCCCCTGCCAATATCCGCAATATCTTCCAACAGGCACACGGCATCAAAGGCGGGGGTTTCGCAACCGCCCGCCTCTAATATACCGACAATTTGACTGTGTAACTCCGACACTTTCATTACCACTGATCCTCATCCGTATTTTCGGGAACCACAGCTTTAAACGCGGTTATGGCACACTCGATCATCCCGTCGTCCGGTTCTTTGGTAGTTAATCGCTGTATCCACAAACCGGGTGCCGAAATAAACCTCGTAAAGACATTGTCTTTACGACCAGCCAGTTTGATCAATTCATATCCAATACCTACCGTCAGAGGGAGCAAAGCAATCTTGACGAGGACGCGCAGCCAAACCGTTTGCACGCGAATACAAATGGAGATCACAATACCGACTAACAATGTCAATATCAAAAAAGAAGTGCCGCAACGCGGATGAAAACGGCTTTGCTTTTTCACGTTCTCGACCGTTAATTCTTCACCGCGTTCATAACAAAAAATGGTTTTATGTTCCGCTCCGTGGTACATAAACACGCGGCGGATATCTTTCATGAAGGTAATGAGGACAATATACACTAAGAACAGCACCAACCGCAGTACACCTTCAAAAACACCGCGCAGAACCGCATTATTTGTCCAAAAATCGCCGCCCGTCATACCGTCAAACCAGCCTGCCAATACCTTATACAAGAAAGACGGCATGTACATAAACAAACCGAAAGCCAGCGCCACTCCCAGTACCGTGCTGAAAACCATCATGACGCCCATCAACAGTTTTTGCGCCGGTGTCTGCGGTTCATCGGTATCCTCTTCCAGTCCTGCCAGTTCCGCGGAGCGCATCAGGCATTTATATCCAAAGCGCAGCGAATCCACCAAACCGTACAAACCGCGAAGCAACGGAAGTTTCCAGATTTTGGGGCGATCCGACAAATCAAGATCCCACTCTTCGGTTACAATCGAGCCGGATGTATGGCGCACTGCCATGGCTGTCTTTTTGGGGCCGCGCATCATAACGCCCTCGATCAATGCTTGACCGCCGATAGACGTTTTCTTCATGTCAGGCATATTATTTACATCTCCTTTGGTAACGTAATTGTCACGACAGTCCCCTTGCCGAGTTCGCTGTCTACGTGTAACGTTCCGCCGTGTGCTGTTACGATCTCATTGGCAACCGCCAGTCCGATACCGGAACCCGGTAACGTGTTTGAAGCACGGTAGAACCGTTCTTTAACGTAAGGCAAATCTTCAGGAGAGATGCCAATCCCATCATCGCTAATGACAATTTGCACACCCGTTGATACCGGTGCGGCATCCAAATGAATACTGCCATTTTCTTTGGAATACTTAATGGCATTATCGATCAGGTTTACAAAAACTTGCCGTAAGCGCGCACCGTTGCCGACAATTGGCGGTAAGGATTCTTGTTCAACACAAGAAAGGTGCAGCCCTTGTTTTTCCGCTCGATCTTTCATTAAAAATACCGCTTCTTCAATTTCCGCAAAAACGTCAATGGGCTCGCGAACGTCACTGTACCGCGTTTTTTGCATACGGGAAAAATCCAATAATTCCTCCACAATACCGGACAAACGATCCGTTTCATGACCGATCACCGTCAAACCGCGGGAAATGAATTCCTTATCGGCCGGATCGCTTTCACGCAACGTTTCCGTCCACCCTTTAATCGCTGTAAGCGGTGTACGCAATTCGTGTGAAATCGATGAAATAAATTCCGTTTGCAAGGTGTCAGACGTTTCCAGTTGCGATGCCATGTCATTGATACGGTCGCAAAGATCCCCCAATTCGTCATCATACTGTTTGGGAATACGATGCGAGAAATCGCCTTTTGACACTTTCTCTGCCGCTATACTGATCGCAGATAACGGGCGAAGCAAACTATTCACAAAATAAGTACTGGTTAACAGTATCAGAAATAGAACCGCCAAGCCGAGTGCAATCATCGCCGATGTTATCAGCGTCACTTGCTTATCAACATTGTCCAACGCCACAACATAACGAATTGCTCCGCAAACCGTGTTATCCGAACGCGTGATCAGCATGGTAAGCGCCAACACGTTTTGTCCAACAGCATTCTTGCCGTTCCAGACACCCCATGCCTCTTCACCTTCCGTCAACGCGCGTGTGGCCATTTGAAAATCCAAAGGCACCTCTGTGCGCGGTAAAAAGCCGGTAGAACTCGCCAGAATGGCACCGGTGGCATCCAGCGTCTGGAATTCCATTTTATGGCGTTCCTCAAAATTCTCTACGTAACGTTTTCCGACTTGTTCAAATTTAAACGATTCGGTATCAACGTGCAGATCCAGCACATCCGACAGCGATACCGCACGGGTATACAAACTGTTTTGTGCCTGTTGATAGTAATAGGAACGGACCAAAAAAGCAGCCGCGATTTCTATCACAACCAAGAACGCAATCACGACGCCGAGCCCATTAACAAGCCACCGACGTGTCAGTTTTTTAAACAGCATGGTCCGTCCACCTCTTTTCTTTATCTATTCGTACCAGCAGTACCCTTTTCCCCAAACCGTGACAATATGCCGCGGTTCGGAAGGATCTTTTTCAATCTTTAAACGCAATCTTCGGATATTCACATCCACGATCTTCTCATCACCGTAATACGATGTTCCCCACACATACAATAAAATGTCTTTACGGGATATGGGGGTGCCGATGTTTTCCAAAAAACATTGCATCAATTGAAATTCCACTTGCGTGAGTTCAATCAATTCACCGGACCGTTTTAGCGTATGTGTACGCAGATCCAACGAAAATTCGCCGGAAGCAAGATCGCCTATATCCGTTCGCGCCATTCGACGCCCCAATGCTTCCAACCGTGCAATGAGTTCCGATATGCCGAACGGTTTTGTGACATAATCGTCAGCACCCAGTTGAAAGGCTTTCACCTTTTCGGTTTCCTGTGACCGCGCCGTCAGCATCACAATGCCCATATCGGCATTGCGTTTACGAAGTTCTCGACATACGGCAAACCCATCCATCTTCGGTAACATAACATCTAAAACCGCAATATCCAAATTCGGCGTTGTATCATAGATTTGTAACGCCTCTTCACCGGATGATGCTTCAAAAACCGTGAAACCGCGCCGCGATAAATTGATGGACACCATTTCCCGAATGGAACGTTCATCTTCACAGATTAAAATACGTTTCATGCTTCAAAGTCCTTATAACGCAACAAACACGTATTGCGCCTCTTCCAATGTGATAATGTCAGAGTCTACGCGTACCGCGTACTTTTTCTTTTGTTTCTCACCAATATACCGGTACCCTTCCGGTAAATCAAATTTTTCATCAGCCGATACGGTCATGATCTCCAAAAACCGTTGTTCAGTACCTTTATCTTCCAAATATATCACACGTTCCTCGGGTATAAAGGAAATGGATGTTGTTTCAGGATCCTGCCATTCCGGACGCAGGCGAATCAGATATCCGTCTTCTATGTTAACCACACTGCTGAATTTCGTAATACTTTCACCGGCGCGAAAATCATACGATACCCAATCGGTCAATCCATCTTCACGGGATATCGGCCATTCCACTTCGCCGTCTCCGTCAATATCGCGGCAAAAAAGTTTTCCGTTACGTGACGTCATTGTGTTGGTGTCCGTCACATCGTCACTGAACGGTGACTCAAGCGACGTGCCGTTCCAATACACAAGTTCCGTGATTGTGGTATCGCTGTCTTTCTTACAATCCATATACAGACCGGTAACCGTTGGTGACAAAGCGGCACGTAACACGTGAGACACCTGCGCAACCCCTTTATCCAACTTCGTTTTACCACGAAAACGAAGTTCGCGTTCATGAGCGGTAAGCAGTTGCACCTCCACACGTTGTTCGCCGTTATGGGGGTGCATCAGCACAATGTCCTCTGCACCGTCAGAGGTCAAATCGGCTGTCGTCAGGAACGCATAAGTCACATCACATGCAATTGTTTCCAACTGCTTATCTATGCGGTAAATTTCCAAACGTTTTTCGACAGTGCCATAGAGTGTCCAGCCAAGCAACAGTTCCGGAAAGCCGTCACCGGTAAGATCGGCAAAATTTACGTCACCGATCTCTGTGCCAAAGCCCTCAATATCCGCAACGGTGTTCCAAACGCCTTCCTCATCTTTTCTCAAAACATGGATTCGCGTCTTTGCGTTGCCGGTGGTATACCGATAAAACACCAAGCCCCAACCATCCAAGATATTCGATTCCGTTTTTTCCGGAACGGTTGGTGTTGGTGTAATAACTTCCGGTTTGCGAATTTGGTTTAACACCACAAAGGGGGTTCGATAATCGCCGCCCGTAGGGTATGTCAGGACAAAGTTCTGCGTCTGTAACTGGGCGTTCAATGCATTTTGCATGGCGTTTTGTTCCACATCGTTTTGCGGGGGGATCAACTGATTTTCAACGTCTGCACCGATCATGCTGCATCCGCTGCACAACACACAAACCGACAGAATTAAACTGACAATACGAACGCATAAACTGCCTTTCACGAGCTCATCCCCCTTTTTTAACATTACACATATTGTATGGCAAATTCTCCGCAAAGTCAATAGAAAAGGCGCGGTTGCACACCGCGCCTTTTCTTATGTACTCTTTTGTAAACGTAAAAGCAAGTGATGCAACGGCTTGTACAGTACAATTGCCGTGATGCAGTTACCAACCGCATGCAACAAATCGTACGGGATACCGGATATCCAGTAAGCAACAGCAGCGGACGGTCCCCCCATAAACAGATACGCAACGGCGCATAAGGGACCGAAAAGGAAACCGAACGAAGTATTGAGCAACACCCATACAGCCGGCATCTCAACACGTCTGAGCACCCGAGTAACGAATACCAAAATTGCCCAAATATACAGGTAATGAATAAACCATGTGGTTATGCCGTAAAAGAAACCTTCCAGGGCAACAAACAAGTATACGGGGTACAATGCTTTCCACCCATATACACGGGTATACAGGATAACCAACAGCGATACCAGTTCAATATTGGGCAAAAAGCCAAGCACCACTTGAACAACGAACAACAAGGCCCCCAGCAAACTGAGTGTGACCAGTTCGCGCAATGTCAATTTAGAAGTCATAACCGGTTTTAAGGGTGATCTCAAATGTGTCGCCGTCTGCAATCGGTGTGGTATCAACACCGGTCATTACCGTTTCGCCACCCTTGGTGAAGCACCACCATTCCTGTTTAGCATCATCGGCAGTCCGACCGTCGACCACTTTCACAAACAACCCGAATTCCGATTCATCGCCGGAAATCAGATTTTTCTCTTCCAGAGCCGCGCGCAGATATTCTGCATTCGTGTCAATGTTAACAGACTTTGTAACATCGTCATACGCAATCTGCACCG
>JAFSIB010000155.1 GCA_017440005.1 Clostridia bacterium | reverse complement strand
TGCATAAACCGCAGGAAAACCTGCTTTCACTCCATACTATGCCGCGACCGTCACGGTGTGAAAAATTTTTAAAAAACGTTGATTTCAAGAAAAAACACGAGAAAAACGGAGATAATCCGCCAAAATCAAAACCTCACGGTTCAATTTTGACTTTCTTTGACTTTGACTTTCTTTGACTTTCCGTGTATACTCATCTCAAGAAAGCGAGGGAGAACAAAATGCGTATCAGCGATGAGATCACCGCGTATATTCTTCGGATGATGGAGGACGCGGAAAACGGTGCCGCGGAATTACGGCGCAATGAACTCGCAGAGGAACTCGGTTGTGTGCCGAGTCAGATCACGTACGTGCTCACGTCGCGGTTCACACCGCAGCAAGGGTACGTGGTGGAAAGCCGACGCGGCGGGGGTGGATACATCCGCGTACGCCGTGTCACACCGCAACAGACGGCAACACCGCTCATGCACATTGTCAATGCGATCGAGAATGAGTTGGTGCCCGCGGCGGCAGAGGCGATCTTGCAAAGTATGGTATATCAAGGATGTTTGAAGAAATCGGCGGCGGCCGTGATGGCGGCGGCGTTGTCCGACCGCGCACTGCGCGACGTGCCGGTGGAACTGCGTGACCGTGTGCGCGCATCGCTGCTCAAACACATGTTGGCGGCGTATCTGTAAAGGAGAGATGAGTATGTACTGTGATCATTGCGGGAAACGCCCCGCGACAACGCATATCAAAAAGACCGTGAACGGCAAAACCACACAGTGGAATCTGTGCGCGCACTGCGCGGCGGAACAAGGCATCGGCGCCATGAGTATGACAGGCTTTGATCTGAACGATTTCTGGGGTTCGTTGTTTGCCCAACCTGCCAAAGTATCGCCGCAGGACACTGTGCGGTGTGAGGATTGCGGCCGCAGTTTCAAAGAGATCGCGGAACTCGGCAGACCGGGATGCCCCACGTGTTACCGCACGTTTTACGATCGGTTGTTGCCGTCCATCCAACGCATCCACGGCAAAACGCAGCACACCGGCAAGGTGGCGGAAAAAGCCGAAGAATCGGTCAAAAAGGACCACGAACTCAAAGCGCTTCGCGAACAACTCGCGCAGCACATTCAGAATCAGGAGTACGAACAATGCGCCGCTTTGCGTGACCGCATTCGCGAACTGGAAGAGGGGGAAACGACATGACGACCAAATGGTATCAACAAAGCGGAACCGATGGGGACGTGGTTGTCAGCACCCGTATCCGCTTGGCGCGTAACTTAAACCACATGCCGTTCCCAAGCAGTATGACAGCGGAACAGCGCGAAGAGATCATCCGTCCGATCTTTGAGGCGTTCCCGCAGGACGGCACGGGCGCGTTTCAGTGTATGCGCATGACCGACCTTTCTCCGTTGGAAGCCTTGTCCATGGTGGAACGGCATCTGATCAGCCCCGCGTTTGCTTCGCAGGATGAGGGCACGGCGTTGCTTTTATCGCCCGATGAGAGCGTCAGCGTGATGATCAACGAGGAAGACCACATCCGTATTCAGGCGATGTGCGCGGGTCTGGCACTCGATGAAGCGTTCCGCGCGGCGAACTGTTGGGATGATTTCTTGGATTCCCGCCTGCACTTTGCGTTTGACGATCGGTTGGGGTATCTGACCCAGTGTCCTACCAACCTCGGCACGGGTATGCGCGCATCCGTCATGTTGCACCTGCCCGCGTTACAGGAAAAAGGGGTCATTCAACAACTGGCAAACACCGTGTCCAAACTGGGACTCACCATCCGCGGTATGTACGGCGAGGGAAGCCGTCCCGAGGGCGCGATGTATCAGTTATCCAATCAGGTCACCTTGGGTATCACCGAGCAGGAAGCCATTGAAAATTTAAAGAGTATCGTGGCGCAGATCATCAAGGAAGAGCGGCAGTACCGCGAACAGTTGCGGCAGTCGCCGTCGCTGGAAGACCGCGTGTATCGGTCGCTCGGCGTGTTGCAAAATGCGCGGTTACTCACCGGCAAAGAATTTATGACACTCATTTCGCACGTGCGCATGGGTGTTTCGATGAATGTTTTGGATACAGTTGACCTAAACTGTATCAGTAGTCTGATGGTCGACGCACAACCGGCGGCACTCATGCGTCAGGCGGGAGAAAAACTCGAACCCGCCGAACGCGATGCGCGGCGTGCCGCGCTGGTGCGGGATCGGCTCACGAAAGGAGCGTAAACGATGTTTCGTTTTAAAGGATTCACAGAAAAAGCCAACACCGCGTTAAACCTTGCCGTGGAAGCGGCACAGCGCATCGGTCACACCTATATCGGGACCGAGCACGTGGTACTGGGTCTGTTGCAAGAGGGCACGGGCGTTGCCGGCACGGTACTGGCAGGGCACGGCATCACCGCCGAGCAATATTTGCAAAAGATCATGGAAAGCGAAACCACGGGGCACCCCACCCGTCTAACCCCCGAAGATTTCACACCGCGCACCAAAAAAGCCATGGAACAAGCGGTGGCGGAAGCCATGTCGGCAGGGCAGGGGTACGTGGGTACCGAGCACATTTTACTGGCGATCCTGCGCGATGCAGGCGGCGTTGCGGTGCGGTTGCTCGTCACGTTCGGCGTGCGCACGGATGAACTCATTGAAGAACTCGTCGGCGCGCTCGGCAGTGCGGCGCCGCAGGGCAAAAGTGCGGGCGGCGCCAAACCCGCCGGCGGCAAAAGCAAGACTCCCACGTTGGATCAGTTTGGCCGTGACCTCACGGCGATGGCAAGAGAGGGGAAACTCGATCCCGTCATCGGCCGTACCGAAGAGATCCAGCGCGTGGTGCAGATCTTATCCCGCCGCACCAAAAACAACCCCTGCCTGATCGGTGAACCCGGTGTGGGTAAAACCGCCGTGGCGGAAGGACTCGCCCAACGCATCGTAGCGGAAGAAGTCCCCGAAACGTTGCGCGGTAAGCGCGTGGTCACGTTGGACCTCACCGGTATGGTGGCGGGCACCAAATACCGCGGTGATTTTGAGGAACGTATCAAAAACGCCCTGGAAGAAGTGGCAAAAGCCAAAGACGTGGTACTGTTCATTGACGAGATCCACACCATCATCGGTGCGGGCGCAGCGGAAGGCGCGGTGGATGCCGCCAACATCTTAAAACCGTCGCTCGCACGCGGTGAGATTCAGGTGATCGGCGCCACCACGTTGGAAGAATACCGCAAATATATTGAAAAAGATGCCGCTTTGGAACGGCGGTTCCAACCCATCACGGTGGGCGAACCGTCCAACGATGAAACCATCGAAATTTTGCGCGGCCTGCGTGATAAATACGAAGCGCACCACAAAGTGCGCATCACCGATGAAGCGTTGGTGGCATCGGTGCAGTTGTCCACGCGGTATATCGCGGATCGGTACCTGCCCGATAAAGCCATCGACTTAATTGACGAAGCGGCATCCCGCGTGCGGTTGCGTGCGTATACCGCACCCACCGACGTGCGCCGTCTGGAAGAGGAAGCCAAGCGGTTGGCGGCAGAAAAGGAAGCTGCGGTCAACGAGCAGGATTTTGAACGCGCGGCACAGTTGCGCGATGAAGAAAAGAAGATCAAAGAACAACTGGAAGAGGAGCGCAACCACTGGCAGGAACAGAATGCCGCCGCCACCGACGAAGTCACGGCGGAGGATATTGCGCAGATCGTGTCCAGTTGGACGGGTGTACCGGTGGTACAGTTGACCGAAGCGGAAAGCAAACGGTTGCTCCGTCTGGAAGAGGTACTGCACGAGCGCATTGTCGGTCAGGAGGAAGCGGTCACCGCCGTGGCAAAAGCCATTCGCCGCGGCAGAGTGGGACTCAAAGATCCGCGCCGTCCCATCGGTTCGTTCATTTTCCTCGGTCCCACGGGCGTGGGTAAGACCGAACTGTGCAAAGCTTTGGCAGAAGCCATGTTCGGCGATGAAAATGCCATGATCCGTCTGGACATGTCCGAGTATATGGAAAAACACACGGTCTCGCGACTTGTCGGTTCGCCTCCCGGATACGTCGGGTATGACGAAGGCGGTCAGCTTACCGAAAAGATCCGCCGCAAACCGTACACGGTGGTGTTGTTTGACGAGATCGAAAAAGCGCATCCCGACGTGTTCAACATGTTACTGCAGATCTTGGAAGACGGCATTTTGACCGATTCGCAGGGTCGGCGCGTGGATTTCAAAAACACCGTCATCATCATGACCTCCAACGTGGGCGCGCGGCTCATCACCGAAAAACGCAGTTTCGGTTTCGGCGGAGAAGAACAGGGCAGTAAAGAAGAAACCGACCGCCGCAACCGTGAAAACGTGATGAACGAACTCAAGAAAACGTTCCGTCCGGAATTTTTAAACCGCGTGGACGATACCATCGTGTTCCACCAGTTGACCGAAGAGGACATCCGCAACATTGCCCGCCGCATGATTGGCTCGCTTGACCGCCGTGTGCGCGATCTGGAGATCACGCTCACCGTCACCGATGACGCGATCGCCGAACTGGCAAAAGTGGGATTCGATCCCGTGTACGGTGCGCGCCCCTTACGCCGCGCCATCCAATCCAAAGTGGAAGATGCGCTCGCGGAAAAATTGCTGGAAGGCGAATTCAAGGCCGGACAACACGTGGTCGTCACCGCCGAAAACGGCGCGTTTCTCTTCAAAACCGACGTTGACAAATCGGCAGATTTGGACTAAAATAGCGGATGAGTGAGCCGGACAGTCGCGCATGCGCGCCGCGTATGTGAGGAAAGTCCGAGCATCACAGGGCAGGATAACGGCTAACGGCCGCCGAGGGTGACCTTAGGGAAAGTGCAACAGAGATATACCGCCTGCGGCTTGCCGCAGGTAAGGGTGGAAAGGCGAGGTAAGAGCTCACCGGCACACAGGAGACTGTGTGGCCCTGCAAACCCTATCCGATGCAACGCCGACTGAAGCGATACATTGGCCCGATGTGCTTCGACGGGCGGCTTGAGCTGCATGGCAACATGCAGTCGAGATAGATGATTGTCCACGACAGAACTCGGCTTACAGATCCTCTCATACCAACGAAAAACGCGTGTGTTATCGTCACGATAGCACACGCGTTTTGCTTTTGATCTTAGATATGGCACGCTTCGATCTCATCATCGGACATCGTTTTACCGACAATGGGTTCGGGATCGATACCGCGACGACGATAATAATCGGCGATAGCGGCACGAATGGATTGCTCGGCAAGCACCGAGCAGTGGATCTTATGATTCGGCAGACCGTCAAGCGCTTCGACGACCGCTTTGTTGGAGAGGGTGAGCGCCTCTTGGATCGTTTTGCCTTTGATCATTTCGGTCGCCATGGAGCTTGTTGCAATGGCGGAGCCGCAACCGAAGGTCTTGAACTTGACGTCGACGATCACGTCATCTTCCACCTTGAGGTACATTTTCATGATGTCGCCGCATTTGGCGTTGCCGATCTCGCCGACGTTACGCGGATTGGTGAAGTGATCCATCACTTTTTCGCTGTATACAGAAGCCATAATCGGATAATTCCTTTCTTTTAGTGAGATTGTTCTTCTTTCAGAATGGTTTCCCACAGGGGAGACATGGCGCGCAGGCGATCCACCACAACGGGAACTTCCTGCAGGATCACGTCGATGTCTTCGTCGGTGGTTTCTTCCGACAGCGACAAGCGAAGCGAACCGTGCGCGACAGCGTGGGGAAGTCCGATGGAGAGCAACACATGGCTGGGGTCAAGAGAACCCGACGTGCAAGCCGAACCGGACGAAGCGCAAATGCCGCGCATATCGAGCATCAAAAGGAGGCTTTCGCCCTCAATGCCTTCAAAACTGATGTTGACGTTACCGGGCAGACGCGTCACAGCGTCGCCGTTTAAACGTGAATGGGTGATTTTTGTCAATTCGGTGATCAGGCGGTCACGCTTGGCGGCAATGGAGGGGATGGAGCTTTCCATTGCATTGCAGGCACGCTTCATGGCAGAAGCCATACCGACGATACCGGCGACGTTTTCGGTTCCTGCACGACGTCCCTTTTCCTGGGCGCCACCGTCAATGAGGTTGCCGAAACGAACACCCTTGCGCACGATTAATGCGCCAACGCCCTTAGGACCGTGGAATTTATGTGCCGAGAGGGACAAGAGATCGATGTTCATCCCTGCGAAATCGACGGGAACGTGACCCACCGCTTGCACTGCATCGGTATGGAACAGTACGCCGTTTTCGCGGCAGAGAGCGCCGATTTCGGCGATCGGTTGAATGGTGCCGATCTCATTGTTGGCAAACATCACAGAAACCAGTGCCGTATCCTCACGGAGCGCGTTTTTGACGTCTTCGATGCGCACAATACCGTTTTCATACACGGGCAAAAGCGTGATCTCAAAGCCGTCCTTTTTCAAGGAGTTAAGAGTATGAAGTACCGCATGATGTTCAAACTCGGTTGAAATGATGTGTTTTTTTCCTTTAGCGGCAAGCGCTTTTGCCACCATTTTGATGGCCCAGTTGTCCGCTTCGCTACCTCCTGACGTGATGAACACTTCGTCAGAACGGCAATGCAAGCATTCTGCCATCGTGGCTTTTGCCTGATCCAAAGCAATACGGGATTCCTGACCGAATCCGTACAGGGAAGAGGCGTTACCGTATTGTTCGGTCAAATACGGCATCATATCGTTTAAAACGTCCGGATGCAGTCGCGTGGTCGCGGCGTTATCCGCATATATGAAACGATCCATTCGTATGGGTACCTCCGATGTTAAAAATTAGCTACAATCGTGCTTTAAATAATATATACCTTTTCGGTCTAGATTACAAGAGGAAATCGAAAATATTTCCGAAAAACAGCAAAATGTTTCGATCGATCAGCGGTATTGTTCAATTTGAGAAACGGCGAGACGGTCACAACGCTCATTTTCGGCGTGACCTTGATGTCCGTGCACCCACACAAACGAGACTTTGTGAATATTCAAAAGGGTGAGCAGAGCCTCCCATAAATCTGCATTGAGTGCCGGTTTCTTGTCCGCTTTGCGCCATCCGTTGCGTTTCCAGGAATAGACCCATCCTTTTTGGATGGCATCGATCACATATTTGGAATCGCTTGTCACGGTCACTTCGCAGGTCTCTTTCAGCGCTCGCAATCCTTCGATTACGGCAGTGAGTTCCATACGGTTGTTTGTGGTAGAGGGAGCGCCGCCCGCCAGCTCTTTTTCGACTCCGTTAAAGCGAAGGATCGTACCCCAACCACCGGGACCGGGGT
>JAFSIB010000154.1 GCA_017440005.1 Clostridia bacterium | reverse complement strand
TGCGAAGCCCGCTCACCGAAATGCGGCGAATGCCCGTTATATGACTGTTGCAAAACAAAAGGGAAGGTCAAATGACCTTCCCTTTTTTACTGATGCGGCGATAAACCGGCAAAGCAAGCAAGCTGAGTCCGCCCCATAACGCGCTGTACAGTAAACAGACTTGCCCGCCGACATTGAACGGTAATCGGCTGTAATCCCATACATTCAGTTTCAAGCGGCGATTCAGGATGCATCCGCTGACATATTCCACGGCGGTGATAGCCGCCGAACACACGGTTGCCGTGATCAGTTTGCCGCGGCAACGAAACCGTTTTCCGATCACGCCGATCAGATGAAAACACGTACCGCCAACCAAAAACATGGACCAATGACTGTACCCGCGCCACAACCATTCGATCACGTTATATACCCCGCCACCAATGCAAAATATGCGTAAAAAACATTTCATGTGACAACACCCCGTTTTTAAGTGTTGCCACACAAACAAAAAATACACCGCGTTTGCGGTGTATTTTTTAACGTTGTACGTAATCCAAGGGGTTCACCAGCACGCCGTTTTTGATAACCTCAAAATGCAGGTGCGAACCAAAGGAATAACCGGTATTGCCGACTTTGGCGATATACTGTCCCTGTGCCACCTTATCGCCGGCTTCCACTTCCAACTTGCTGCAATGCGCATACCGTGTTTTAAAACCGTTTCCGTGATCGATCAAAACATAATATCCCCAACTGCCGTGGTACTGTGCTTCAATTACCGTACCCCCGTCCGATGCGATGATCGGTTTGCCGTGAGTACTGCCGTTGGCGATATCGATAGCGCCGTGGAACGAACCCCAACGCGAAGCAAAGGGTGACGAAATGGTTTTGGTATACGGCAACGGCCAGATAAAGGTGCCGGTGGCTACGCCGTCACCAAGGACCGTGTCACCGTCATATTTCTGCGCACCGACCAGAACGATCTGATCCGTTGAAGGTTGCATCACCTCTACCCGCAAAACCGTCTGATACTGTTTTTTGCCATTGACCATGATCTCCTGCGCATAGACCTTTTGCGTTCCGTTTTTGCCCTTCTGCTGAACGCTCTCAAACCCAAGCGGTTGATCCGTTACCTCTTTGTACACCGTCTTATACTTGATCGTTTCGGTATACTCGATGTTGCGCATGGTTTTGACTGTTAAAGCCTGCAGGCGCGTACTCATGGTCTGTTCTTCCACCAACGCCGACAACGGGTACAAGCCGTTTACGATCTGCGTTTGCGCAAAAAAGCCAACACCGTCCACCGAATCGGTTTTATGCCGACTGAGAACCGAATCAATCAACGATTGCAACGTTTTCTCCTCGGGTAAAGCCCCGTAAAAGATACCGTCCACGTAAAAGCCGGACGCCTGAACCAGTTCACCGGATAAGGATTTCAAGATTCGCTCACCGACTTCTTGTTCCGGCAGGACCATGTCCCCCTCAATCAGCGTGAGATTCATGGTAGGGGCTTGTTCAACGGTAAAGGAATCGTCTGCGTTGATGACCGCCGAGCGCACAATAGTGGCGGCATCGGCATAAACGCCCTCATCGGCAATATAGCCAATGGGTTTTCCGTTATATTCGAGTGCCAGTGCGAACTGTGCACCCTGCCAGAATTGAACGGTCAAAAACAACACAGCAACACCGCAAACGGGCAAGCCGTAATTTAAGACGGTGCGCACGGTTTTTTTGTGGCGGCGAACCGCAAGAACCGGCAACATTAGAAAACGCAACAAGGCTTGTCCACGCCGTTCACGCGGGGTTTCCTGCACATAACGTTTGGTTTTCCGAAAATCCTCACGGATCTGCCGACATTCTTCAACGGCGGTTCGCCAATGACGCAGAATCAGCCAATCCAACGCGCGGTATGCGGCACGTACAAACGGCACCCACAGTAACCGCGTGAAACGGCGAATCGCCCGCAGGCACCGGATCGACCGAACACCCACGGTAAAACAAAACAAATAGAACTGTTCAAACCAACGCTTCACATCATCACGTCCGACCATTCCGGCACCCCCTTTCGCTATGAGAATATCACAAACTTGCTAAAAAATCAAATCAATTGGCGGGAACTGGCAGTATTGGCGGGATTTACACGGGGTAATTCAGATCCTCTTCCGTCCAATTTATGAGATGGTTTGCCTGCTCGGCGGCATACCGTTTGGCGGTAGGAAGATCGTGTTCCCGATAGTTTCCGCATTCCACACGGGTGGCACCCGGAACAGCACCGTCAAAATTCGCAATAAAGGCGAGTGTTTCCTGTGTTAAGGCGATCACATCGGCATGGGACATCCCCCGCGTTAAAAAGTAAAATCCAGTGCGGCATCCCATGGGTCCAAAATAAATGATGTTATCCTCAAACCGACTGCTGCGCACATACGTGGCAAACAAATGCTCAATGGTGTGCATGGCAGCCGTTTCCAAAAACGGCGGTGTATTGGGGCGTACAAAGCGCAGGTCATACGTGACCACGTCACCATCCGTGCGGGAAATGTATAACCCTTCTGTGAGGGTATCGTGATTGATCTGAAAACTCTTGATCTGTTTCATAAACTCTTCTCCAATCCGTGTTGTATAAGACACTGCTTCATATCATCCGGTAACGGACTGCGTAACGTAACGGATTCACCCGTCAGCGGGTGTGTAAAGTACATCTGTTCACAGTGCAGAGCATGACGCGGCATTTCCGTTTCATCCGTGCCGTACATGGTATCGCCTGCCAACGGAAACCCAAGCCACGACATGTGTACACGTATCTGATGTGTTCTGCCGGTTTCCAAGTGCAACCGCACCAAGGTTACATTTCCGTCGGTGGCAAGTGCTTCATAATGCGTACGGCTTTCTTTGCCGCCTTCCCCCACCTCACGCGTGATACAACACCCGTCTTTGATGCGGATGGGTTGGTCAATGGTGCCCTCCCCCTCCAAC
>JAFSIB010000153.1 GCA_017440005.1 Clostridia bacterium | reverse complement strand
AACGTTGGGCGACAATTTGATGAGCAATGGTTTATCCGTTACTTTACGCACCGCCGCCGTTACTTCAGCCGCCGCTTCCGGTGACGTACCAAAACTCATACCGCCGCCGTGTACGTTGGGGCAACTGACATTGACCTCAAACCAACCGATATCCTCTTCCCCGCTCAACCGTTCCACGGTGTACGCGTAATCTTCAACCGAGAAACCGCTGACGTTCGCCATCACTTTTTTATGGAAGTGTTGACGCATTTTCGGTAATTCTTCGCTGATCACTTTTTCTACGCCGGGGTTTTGCAAACCAACGGCATTGATCATACCCATAGGGCATTCAGCAATACGCGGTGTGGGATTTCCAAAACGCGGTTCTTTGGTAGTCCCTTTGAACGAGAAAGATCCTAACATGTTGATATCGTATAACTCAGCGAATTCATACCCATAGCCAAACGTGCCACTGGCGGGAATGATCGGGTTATCCAATTCAACGCCGCACAAATTCACAGTTAAGCGTCCCACAGGATCTCCTCCTTTCGCAGCACCGGACCCTCTTTGCAGATGCGTTTATATCCGGTCACGGTTTTGCATGAGCAACCCATGCAGGCGCCAAAGCCGCATCCCATGCGTTCTTCAAAGCTGAATTGTCCTTCTGTCTTGGTGGCGCGGTACACGGCTTTGAGCATCGGTTCCGGTCCACATGTATAAAAATAATCGTAGTCGATTTCCGAGATGGCGTCGGTTACAAAACCTTTAACACCATACGAACCGTCAGCAGTGGCAACCGTAACGCGCGCGCCCAATGCACGGAATTCGTCTTCGTAAAAGATCTCGGATTTGGTGTTAAATCCCAGTACAACCGAAACGGCTTTGCCTTGTGCGATCAGTTGTTTCGCCAGCATATACAAAGGCGGAACACCGACGCCGCCGCCAAGTAATAACGCGTGTTTACTGCATGATGTCAGGTCGTATCCGTTGCCGAGTCCTGTCAGAACATCCAGTTGTTCGCCGACAGACATACCACTCATTTGTGCCGTGCCTTTGCCGACGACCTTATAAATCAACGTGAGTTCATCTGCAACGCAATCGCACACGGAAATCGGGCGGCGCAAATACTGCCCTTCTAATTTTATATTCACAAATTGACCGGCGGTAATACCCTCGGTATCACCGCGCAGTACCATCCGATAAACCGTTGACGTTAACGGTTCATTTTGGGTTATGGTAAAAATGGCTCGTTTCATGTTGTCCTCCTTGTTGCAAAGTGAGCGTGTAAATGAACACGATTATTTTGCATCAATGGTGGATACCTTGTTGGTGATCTCCTCCAATACATCCAACAAAATGCGAACGGTATCCAAAGACGAGAATAATGTCACGCCGTTTTCCACCGCACAGCGACGGATCAACACACCGTCATCATAGTGTACGCCCGACATGATGGCGCGCGTGTTAATGACGTAACTGACATAGCCCGAGCGAATGGAATTGAATATTTCATCACTTCCCTCAAGCAACTTTTTGAGCACACGTGTGCGAATGCCGTTTTCTTTCAAGAAATTCGCAGTGCCAACCGTGGCTTCAATGTTAAAGCCCATGTCATAGAACCGTCTGACAAGCGGAAGCGCTTCTTCTTTATCCTCATCCGCGAGCGTGACGATTACCGTACCGTAGTTCTGCAAATTCACGCCGCCGGCAATGAGTGCTTTTTGCATGGCGCGATGTAATTTGTCGTCATAACCGATGGCTTCACCGGTGGACTTCATTTCAGGCGATAAATAGGCATCCAAGCCCTTGATCTTGTTGAACGAGAATACCGGCACTTTCACGTAATACCGTTCTTTTTCGGCAGGATACAGTTGGAAAATGCCTTGTTCTTTAAGGCTCTTACCCAAAATAACCTCGGTGGCAATATCCGCCAGGCTATAACCGGTCGCCTTGGACAAGAAGGGTACGGTGCGCGAAGAACGCGGGTTTACTTCAATGATGAAAACGTTGTCGTCTTTGTCCACGATAAACTGAATGTTAAACAAGCCGACAATACCGATGCCAAGTCCCAGTTTTTTGGCATACTGCAAGATAGTGCCTTTCACTTTATCCGACACCGAGAATGTGGGATACACTGAGATGGAGTCGCCTGAGTGAACACCGGTACGCTCAACCAATTCCATGATGCCGGGAACGAACACATCCGAACCATCACAGATGGCGTCAACTTCCACTTCTTTACCCACAATGTATTTGTCCACCAAAACGGGTTTATCTTCGTCGATTTCCACGGCGGTCTTTAAATAGTGGCGCAAATCCTCGTCTTTGGCAACGATCTGCATGGCGCGACCGCCCAACACAAACGACGGACGAACCAAAACGGGATAGCCGATTTCGTTGGCAGCGGCAATACCGTCTTCAATGTTGGTGACGGCACGGCCTTTGGGTTGCGGAATGTTAAGTTCACGCAGGATCTTTTCAAAGCTACCGCGATCTTCAGCGCGTTCAATGGCGGCGCAATCGGTACCGATGATCTTGACACCGCGTTGCATGAGCGGTTCCGCCAGATTGATAGCCGTTTGACCGCCGAGCGAAGCGATAACGCCTTCGGGTTTTTCAAACTCAATGATATTCATCACGTCTTCAACCGTGAGAGGTTCGAAATAGAGTTTATCAGCCGTTGTATAGTCGGTGGAAACGGTTTCGGGGTTATTGTTGATGATGATGGCTTCATAGCCGGATTTTTTGATAGTGGTTACTGCATGAACCGTGGAATAGTCAAACTCCACACCTTGACCGATACGGATGGGACCGGCGCCGAGTACCACAATCTTTTTCTTGTCGGTCAAAACGGACGTGTTCTCGCCTTGATAGGAAGAATAGAAATACGGGATATACGCATTGGTGTGGCAGGTATCCACCATGCGAAAAACCGGGAACATACCGTTTTCTTTACGCATGGTGTACACTTGCAGTTCGTTCATATTCCACAGTTTGGCAATATAGCGGTCACTAAAGCCCATTTTTTTCGCGTCAGCCAACATAGCAAGATCCGCCGGTTTTGCCTGAATATCCGCTTCCATTTTCACAATGCGTTCAATGGCTTTCAGGAAATACGGTGTAATGGCCGTTGCTGCGAACAATTCATCTACACTCGTACCCAGACGAATCAACTCGGCCACGGCAAAGACGTTATCGTCTTTAAACTCTTGGATATAAGTAAGCAATTCCTCTTTGCTCTTGCCATCAAATTTCGGCAGATAGAAATGACAAGCACCAATTTCCAGCGAACGCACCGATTTGAGCAAACACTCTTCAAGTGTAGAGCCAATGCCCATGACTTCACCGGTTGCTTTCATTTGGGTGCCCAATGTGTTGGGAGCAGATGAGAATTTATCAAACGGGAAGCGCGGCAACTTGGCAATAACATAATCGAGCGACGGCTCAAAGGCCGCATTGGTATTGGCAATAGCGATATCCTCCAGCGCCATACCAACCGCGATCTTTGCCGTTACGCGTGCGATAGGATATCCGCTGGCTTTTGAAGCCAAAGCCGACGAACGCGACACACGCGGATTGACCTCGATCAAATAATACTCACTGGTTTCCGGATTGAGAGCAAACTGAACGTTGCAACCGCCCTCGATTTTGAGTTCACGAATCAAACGAATGGCGCTGTCATTCAAACGTTTTTCGTCTTCTTTACTAAGCGTCATAATGGGGGCTACCACCAACGAGTCACCGGTATGCACACCAACCGGGTCGATGTTTTCCATACCGCAAATCGTGATAGCATGATCTTGTGAGTCACGCATGACTTCAAATTCAATTTCCTTGTAACCTTTGACGCTCTTTTCAATCAAGACTTGGTGAACGGGCGACAATTTGAAAGCGTTTGTACCGACTTCAATCAATTCTTTCTCGTTATATGCAAAACCGCCGCCGGTACCACCCAGTGTAAAGGCGGGACGTAACACAACGGGATAACCAATCTCTTGTGCCGCCGCTTTCGCTTCATCCAACGAATAAGTGATCTGAGAGGGAATCGTGGGTTCACCGATAGATTCGCACAGTTCCTTGAACAGTTCACGGTCTTCCGCGCGCTCAATACTTTCACTGCTCGTACCAAGCAGTTCCACGCCGCATTCTTTCAGAACACCTTTTTTCTCCAACTGCATGGCAAGGTTCAAACCGGTCTGACCGCCAATGCCGGGTACAATGGCATCCGGGCGCTCATACCGCAAAATTTTGGCAATGTATTCCAACGTGAGCGGCTCCATGTACACCTTGTCCGCAATAGTGGTATCCGTCATGATCGTTGCCGGGTTGGAGTTACAGAGAATAACCTCATACCCCTCTTCTTTGAGTGCCAGGCACGCCTGGGTGCCGGCATAGTCAAATTCAGCCGCCTGACCGATCACGATCGGACCGGAGCCGATAATCAAAATCTTTTTAATATCTGTTCTCTTTGCCATACGTATCCTCCCATTTCCATATAAACAAACCTATCGGTTTTCGTATACCAGTTTTCCGTCACACACCGTCATAACGCATTCACCGTACAGGTGATGTCCGGTAAACGGTGTTGCTCTGCCCATTGACATAAACCGCTCAGGATCTACCACAACCTCGCGACTCAAATCCCATACCGAAAATTCATCGCCAAGCGGGATGTTAAAGCGCTTACGCGGGTTATACACCATCAGATCCAGCAAACGTTCCATGGCGATCTTGCCGGTTTTTACAAGATGGGTGTACAGCACCGGGAAAGCGGTTTCCAAACCTACAATACCAAAGGAACTGCCGGCAAGTCCGCGCCCCTTTTCTTCTGCCGAATGTGGTGCGTGATCGGTGGCGATCATATCGATCGTTCCGTCGTAAATACCTTCCAGCAGCGCTTCGCGGTCACGTTTGGAACGTAACGGCGGGTTCATTTTAAACCGTCCGTCTTCTTCCATGCACGAATCATCCAACACAAGATAATGCGGGCCGGTTTCGCACGTGACGTTCACGCCGCGTTTTTTTGCCTGTCGAATAGCTTCCACACTTTCTGCAGCCGATATGTGACACACGTGGTAAGCACATCCGGTTTCTTCCGCCAAGCGCAGGTCACGGATGATCGGGCCGTACTCACTTTCTGAACAAATACCTTTATGACCGTGTGCCGCTGCGTATGCACCGTCATGAATATAGCCGCCGTGAAGCAGTGCGTTATCTTCACAATGTGCCACGATCATTTTTCCGCAAGACTTTGCCAAGAGCATCGCTTCGCGCATCAAAGATTCGCTTTGCACACCTCTGCCGTCATCTGAAAAGCCGATAGCGTGCGGCGCTAAACCCCGCATGTCCACCAAGGTCTCCCCGCGTTGTTCCGCCGTAATGGATGCGTACGGATACACGTGGATACAGGCATCCCGATCAATGATATGTTGCTGAAGTGCAATACTCTCGACCGAATCCGGAACGGGATTCAAATTCGGCATGGTACACACAGCGGTGTAACCGCCAGCTGCTGCCGACCGACTACCGGATGCAATGGTTTCTTTATAAGAAAAACCCGGCTCACGGAAATGCACATGCACATCACAAAAGCCGGGAAAAACAACATATCGAGAAGAGGCGGAGGCACTTGTATCATCGGTTAAAAAACGGGCAACAAGGTTGTCCGTGATGGATACTTGCCCGTATACTTTGCACGACGGTTTGGTCATTGCGACGCCTCCTCCCTTACATAAAAAAAGTCTTACCGCCAGAAGCGACAAGACATAACACAAGAACAGATACGGTATACCGCATCCGATGATGGTACAGTCTTGCCGACCTCTCAGGATCGAACTTAAAGAACTGATTTTTGAGATTATAGCATAAACGCATTTTTTTGTCAATCAATTTTGCAAAAAGTACCGCTAAATTTTTTAGAAAAATTCAGCGAATTTTGATTGACTTTTTTCAAAAGAAAGACCGACCCTGAAATCAGAGTCGGTCTTTAACAATCATCCTTTTTTACTCCACGTTTTCGGGGTCAGCAAGAACAAAAGCGGATAGATTTCCAAACGTCCAAATAACATTGCCAATGACAAAACCACTTTGGAAACATCCGAATATGCAGCATAGTTTGCCAACGGACCGACACCCGCTAAACCGGGACCAACGTTGTTAAAACATGAAATGGCCGCCGATAAGTTGGTTTCCATGGAAAACGGCTCCCATGACAACGCCATAAACGTTACGATCAGTAAGAGCATATACAGGAAGAAATAAGCCGACACACCGCTGATCGTACGGTCATCCACCGTCTTGCCGTCAAATTGGACAACGCCGACAGAACGCGGGTGTAACAACCGTTTCAGGTCGCGGAACATGATCTTAAACAACAGCATAATGCGCGATATTTTCAACCCGCCTGCCGTTGAACCCGCACATCCGCCGATCATCATTAAAAGCAACAAAAGAGTTTTTGATAAACCGGGCCAAAGTGCGAAGTCGGTAGTTGAATAACCGGTAGTGGTAATGATGGAGGACACCTGAAAAGCAGCATGACGAATGGTTTCTGACGCAGATTGATACATATCGGATATATTGAATGCAACCAACACCGTCGCCACTGCTACAATTCCCAAATAGCACCACAACTCAGCATTTCGGAAAAACGCACCCGCGCGGCGATGCAACAACAGATAGTATAAATTGAAATTTAAACCGAAAATCAGCATAAATACAGTGATTACCCACTGCAGATACGGTGAATATTCCGCAACGCTGGTAGGACGAGCACCAAATCCGCCTGTACCCGCCGTGCCGAAGGTATACAACAAACTATCGAATAAGCTCATGCCACCGCACAACAAAAAGATAACCTGGATGACAGTTAAGGCGATATAGATCAGATATAAGATCTTGGCAGTATCGCGCAAACGCGGCACCAATTTACCGACGATCGGGCCCGGAACTTCGGCACGCATGATGTGGATGGAACGACCGGATTCTGTCGGCAAGATCGCCATCATCAGCACAATGACACCCATACCGCCGATCCAGTGTGTGAAACTACGCCAAAACAGAAGTCCGTGACTCAACCGTGACGGGTCATCCAGAATGGACGCACCGGTGGTTGTAAAGCCGCTGACTGTTTCAAATACAGCATCAATGTACGATGGGATGGCTCCACTGATGGTAAACGGAAGGGCCCCGATCAATGACAGCAGAATCCAGGAAAAAGCAACCGTGATAAAACCGCTTTTAGCGAACACCAATGAGTCTTCACGTTTGCGAAAAATCGTAAAAGCAAAACCGATGACCAGCCCAATCACGACGGTGATCGCAAAAGCGATGGCATCCCCGGTTTCGCGGTACCACAACGAAACCGCCAACGGAATCAGCAACAGTAAAGCTTCCAGCATTACAATGCGGCCCACCGTATGCAATATCATGTTACGATTCATACGTTATTCGTCCTCACTTTAAGATATCTGCCAGATCTTGTAACCGACGTTCAGCTGCCACGACGACCACGCGATCACCTGCCATAATAACGTCGTTACCGTCGGGGATAATACTGGTGCGGTCACGAAGAATACCGGCAACCAACGTATGGGGCTTCAATTTCATTTCCCGCAGCGGAACACCGAGTTTCGGGAACTCCGAGCTTACCAAGAATTCCAACGCCTCTGCATTACCGTCCATCAGTTGATATAACGTTTCCACTTTGCTCCCCATTGAATTTTGGAGTGCACGTGCGTATCGTACTACTACATCCGAAATCACCTTTTGGGGTGAAACAATACAATCCATACCGATTTTTTCGGCTAACGCAGACAGTTCATCCCGGTTCACTTTGGCAATCACTTTTGGAACGTTTTGCGAGGCTGCAAAGATGGAAATCAGAATATTCTCCTCGTCCATTCCGGTTAATGCCACAAAGGCATCTTTTGAACGAAGGTCTTCCTCCAATAAGGTTTCTTGCTGAGCACCGTCGCCGTGAACGATTGTTGCTTTTGGTAGAGCGGCGCATAATTCCTGACACAAGGCAAGGTCACGCTCAATCACGGTAACGGAGCTACCACCTGCAATCAACAATTTGGATAAGTAATAGGACATACGCCCGCCGCCGAGGATCATAACGTTCCGCGCTTGTTTTTGCAACAATCCCATTTCACGCAACAGTTTATGAATCTCGGTCAACTGTGCAGTCAGGCCGATCTTATCCCCCGCTTGCAGCATAAAATTGCCGTCCGGAATATAGACATCTTCCCCGCGCTGTACCACACAGACCAAAAACTTTGCCTTGTATTTTTCACGCAATTCACACAGGCGAACGCCGTGTAACGGTGATCCTTCTTTTAAATGTAACTCGATCATCTCAAACCGACGGCGTGAAAAGCTTTCGACTTTAACGGCAGACGGCAATTTCAAGATCTTGTACATTTCCTGAGCTGCCAGCAACTCAGGATTGATCGACATTGAAAGGCCGAGTTCTTGCTTTAAAAAATTCAAACTATTATCGTTATATTCGGGATTGCGGATGCGGGCAATCGTGTGTGCGGCACCCAACCGTTTTGCCAAAAAGCAACTGAGCATATTGGTGTTATCCGAACCGGTGGCTGCAATAAACAAGTCTGCCTTACGAATACCCGCTTCTTCCAAAATATCGGAATCAGCACCGTTTCCGCAAAGACTCATCAAATCATAAATGTTGGTAAGTTGATTCAATGTTTCCGCATTCTCGTCAATGGCAACCAGATCATGGCCTTCCGCAATCAAGCTCTGAATCACCGTGACACCGATTTTACCGCAACCAACAACAATAATCTTCATTTTATTTCCTCTGTTTCATTTGCTTTCTCGGTCGTTTTGACCAAAAGACGTTTCTTTAACTCCACACTATCAAACTTACGTTTTGCTTGCACACGGCCCCAGTACTCCCGATGGCAATGTGAACAAAAAAACGGTGCGGAAAAATAGCGATGATGGAACTGCCACTCACCGGTACGTTTTAGGTTGCGCTTACACCGTTCACAAGCAAATCGCAGATCGGAACGACGAATCATCGGATCGTCGATTTCACGAATAAAGTACGGTTTAAACGATAAGCGGCGATAAAACTCATCGTTAACAGGCGAAACCGCTTTCCGAAAGGAAAACGGTTCGTATACACGCCGAAAAATCGCCGCTGACAGCACACTGTCATCAATAGCATGATGCAATTCCATATCCGCACTGTCCAATTGCAGTCGTTCTGCAGCATTGCCAAGAGAAACCTGTTGTGCAGTTCCCCACTTCATCCGCTTTTGCGTATAATATTGCAAATCCATGTAACCGCGCATAAACGGAATAGTATCGCTTTTCAAATGATACCGACAGTTCTCTATCAAGACCATCAGGTCGGTGTTGCTCCACGTCATAACAACAGCATCCTCACCCGCAAATGCAGCAAGTTCTGCCATTGCCTGCGTAAACGGAACACCGTGTTGCACCTGCTCATCGGTAATACCCGTCAGATTGGTGACCAACCGTGTCAATTTACGGCTGACAACCGGGCGGATATACGCATCAAAGCGTTCGGCGATACGCCGATCACCGGATAAGCGTACCGCACCGATCTCAATGATTTCGTTAAAGTACCCGCCGAGTTGTTCGCACCGCGCACCGTTCCACTCTAAATCTAAAATTACGTAGGTCAACGGTTTAGCACATTCCTTTCAGAGGTCTTCCGCCAAGAATGTGAAAATGCAGATGAAATACCGTTTGACCTGCTTCGGTTCCGTTATTGGACACCACACGGTAATCCGTAACGCCCAGATCGGCAGTAATCTTTGCGATTACCTCAAAGATATGAGCGACAATACCGCTGTTTTCCGCGGTAACATCACAGCATCCGCTGATATGTGCTTTAGGAATCACCAGAATATGCACCGGAGCCGCCGGTTGAATATCGTAAAAAGCCAAAACGGTGTCATCTTCGTAAACCTTTTTCGACGGAATCTCTCCCGCTGCGATTTTACAAAAAATACAGTCCACGGTCATTCTCCTCACTTCGTCAAAAATTCCGGCACCATGCGGATCGCCTCGTCCACTTTGGAAAGGTCCTTACCGCCCGCCATTGCCATATCCGGTTTGCCGCCGCCTTTACCGCCGCAGATTTCCGCCACACGGCGAACGATCTGACCGGCATTCGCGCCATTTGCCACCGCATTCGGCGTGCAATAACAAGCAAACGTTACATTCTGTTTTTCCGCAGACGTACCTGCCAGCACAACCACAGCCTTGTCAAGGCCACGATCTTTACAGCGGTCACACAAAGAACGGAGTTCATCGCCGCTCGTTTCCGGTAACACGGCGGTAATCAACTGCACACCGTTGACCTCTTGTGCGTTTTCAAACAGGTCACCCATCTTCTGTGCTGCCTGCTGTTGACGCATGGTTTGCAGTTCACGCTGTGCTTCCTTGAGCTCTGTCATCAATTGCGCTGCACGGCGTCCGATATCATCGGGGCCCGCCGCTTTCATAGCATCAGCGGTTTCTACCATATTCCGATAATAGCTGTTTAAGAGTTCCAAAACTGCAGCACCGGTAACGGCTTCGATACGGCGTACACCTGCGGCTACCGACGTTTCGGACACAATACGGAACAAACCGAGTTTGGCAGTGTTATCAGCATGCGTACCGCCGCAAAGTTCCACCGAAACGTCGCCCATTTTGACAACACGTACGACGTCGCCGTATTTTTCTCCAAACAGAGCCATCGCGCCCATTTTGCGCGCTTCATCAATGGGCATTTCGCTTACTTGAATGTTTAAACCTTCCAGAATCCAACGGTTCACCAGCGCCTCAACTTCCGCAAGTTCCTCTGCCGACAATGCGGAGAAGTGCGTAAAGTCAAACCGCATACGGTCAAAATTGACAAGCTGACCTGCCTGCTCAACGTGAGTGCCCAGCACGCGGCGCAATGCCGCCTGCAACAAGTGAGCAACCGAGTGATTGCGCATGACCGCATGGCGTTTTTCAGGATCAACCGTTGCCGTTACAACGTTGCCAACGTTCAACGTACCTTCCACCAAAGTACCGGTATGCAGGATCACGCCGGCAGTATTCTTCTGCGTATCCGAAACCATAAAACGAGCACCGTCTGCTTCGATAACACCGATATCGCCGACCTGACCGCCGCTTTCGCCATAGAAAGGTGTGGCATCCAAAACGATGGTTGCGTTATCACCGGCGTTCAAGGTTTCCATTAGTTCATTGCCGCAAACGATCGCTGTCACTGTCGCTTCAACACTCAGCGTGTCATATCCGACGAAGGTACCTGCCGTCAGTTGTTCCGTGATCGCCGCATCACCTTTCCAGGCATCGGCTCCCGCGTCTTTGCGGGCAGCACGGGCGCGGGCACGTTGCTCCGCCATGCGCTCCGTAAACCGCTCTTCGTCAACGGTCATCCCTTTTTCTTCCAAAATATCTTTGGTCAAATCAATCGGGAATCCGTACGTATCGTACAGTTTAAATGCATCATCACCGGACAGTACGCCACCCGTGGTATCTTCGAGCATAGTTTCCAACATGGACAAACCGCTATCGATGGTCTTTTCAAACGCTTCTTCCTCGTTGCGGATCACTTTGGTAATGAAATCCTGTTTTTCTTTCAGTTCGGGGTAAGCAGACAAGTTCTCTTGAATAACCGTCTCGCACACCTCAAACAAGAACGGGCGATGAATACCGCGCAAACGGCCGTGACGCGCCGCGCGACGCAGCAAACGACGCAACACGTAACCGCGGCCTTCGTTGGACGGCATAACACTGTCGCCAACCATAAAGGTCGTGGAACGAATGTGGTCGGTGATTACGCGCAGCGAAACATCGGTGGAATCGCTTTCGCCGTATGTAACACCGGCAATGCGGCTAATATGCTTCATGATATTCTGAACGGTATCTACCTCAAAGAGGTTGTTAACACCCTGCATAATGCAAGCCAAGCGCTCAAGGCCCATACCGGTATCGATATTGGGATGATCGAGCGGGGTATAGTTCCCGTTGCCATCGTTATTAAACTGGGTAAACACGTTGTTCCAGAACTCCATGAAACGGTCACATTCACAACCGACACCGCAATCGGGTGACCCGCATCCGTATTCTTCACCGCGGTCATAATACAATTCCGAGCAAGGACCGCACGGACCGGAACCGTGTTCCCAGAAGTTATCGGCTTTTCCCAAACGGACGATACGATCGGGCGAAACGCCAACTTCTTTTGTCCAGATATCAAAAGCCTGATCGTCGTTTTCATAAATCGATACCCAAATACGGTCAACGGGAAGTTCCAACACCTTGGTGCAGAATTCCCATGCCCAAGCCGTTGCTTCATGTTTGAAATAATCACCGAAGCTAAAGTTACCGAGCATCTCAAAATAGGTGCCGTGACGAGCCGTTTTACCAACGGATTCGATATCCGGTGTACGGATACACTTCTGGCAGGTTGTCACACGTTTGCGCGGCGGGGTTACCTCTCCGGTAAAATACTTTTTCATCGGTGCCATGCCCGAGTTGATCAACAACAACGACGCATCGTTTTTAGGCACCAGCGAAAAACTGGGCAAGCGCAGATGTCCTTTACTTTCAAAAAAGCTCAAGTACATTTCACGCAAATCATTGAGTCCGGTCCATTTCATAATAAAACATCCTTTCAAAAAAATATCTCCGTCCCAGACTTGGGACGGAGAATTCCGTGGTACCACCCAAATTGCACAGCCAAAGCCGTGCCACTCGAATTCCTTTAACGCAGGATTACGCCGACGTTTCCGCCGGGGCTCCGAGACGGCCCACGTTATACCGCAAGTCTGCCTTACAGCCCGTAATACACGGGGCAAACCTCTCTGTGTGACGGATCTAACGATTCTTCTCTTCACAGCCGATTACAGGACAAAGTATACCGCGTTTTACACACTTTGTCAAGCACAGAATCGAAACATCATTTTACATATCCCGCACGGTACAACGCATCACATAATTCGGCAAAAACCGGTGCCGTCGACTCCCCGGTACGCTTACTGTCTTCAGCAAGCAACGTGATCACGTACTGTGGCTCATCCAACGGATAAAATCCGGTAAACCAGTTCTGCACCATCGTTTCGCCGTCCTCGCCTACCCAACCGGTCTGCGCCGTTCCTGTCTTCCCTCCTGCACCGCCGACACGCGGTGCAGCAGCTTGACCCGTTCCGTTTTCCACAACATACTGCATCATGTTCTTCACGGCATTCGCTGTGGTTGCCGAGCAGACTTGCACCGGGGGGTTTGTGTTTGCAGGCGTTAAGTTTCCCATGGTATCCACCGAACCCTTGTACAAATTGGGCGCGTATGCTTTTCCGCCGTTGACAATACAAGCGGTCATCTGCGCAACATGAAGCGGGGTTGCCAACAGATCACCTTGGCCGAATGACAAGTTTGCCAGGGCGGTTTCCATCATAAAAGTCTCTTCGGACGGTAATGTGGAACGTGCGGTCACATACCCATCCGCCAACACGAGAGGACGGTCAAATCCCAGCAAACAAGCGGTACGGTAAAGCGGTAATCCACCGGTCAATTGCATCAATTGAATATAATACGGATTGCACGAATTACCAAACCCTTCCATCATATCCACTGTGCCGTGCCCAAGTACGTGATGGCATTTGATGCGGTTCTGTCCCACCTTAAGAGAACCGTTACAAGTAAACGTTTGGGTGGTCGGAACACCGCTTTCCAGCGCCGTTATCGTGGAAACGGTTTTGAACACCGATCCGCAATTATAGGAAGCCATCACACGATTGTATAAAGGGGCATCTTCCCGATCAAGATACTCTGCCAAACGGTTAGGTGAAAAGTTCGGAAAACTTGCCATTGCTAAAATCTCGCCGTTTGACGGATCCAATATCACCGCCGCCCCTTTTGTGATTTTCGCGGAAACGATCGTTTCCGTTAAGCTTTGTATTTCACTGTCCAGAGTCAGTGCCACTCCCGCATTGGCACGAAATAAGGTGTTTGAAACCTGAACCTCACCGCCTTGCAATGCGTTACTGTGTCCGTCTGTCTGATAACTCACGGTCACACTGCCCGATGCGTTTTTCAATTCTTCGTCAAATGCCTTTTCGACACCGCAAGCGCCGCTTATCCCATCATCACCGAGATAACCGATCACGTGGGCAGCCGGTTGGTCCTCCGCATACCGCTTGGCGGCAGTAAATTGCCGAATCCCGCTTGCCAGCGGCAACGGTGTCTCGGATTGTAAAGTGATCGGCTTGCCATCCTGCAATTGCCGTGCTAACGTTTCCCATTCTGCGGAAGGCAAGGCGGTGGACAATGCTGCCATCGCTTCCGGTGCTGCAATGACCGACGCCGCGTACGTTTCTGTCTGATTGGTAAGGCGGGAAAGATTGCGGTCGTATATCGTGCCCCGCAACTGCGCAACCGTCACGGTGACCGTGGATCGTGTACCGGATGTTTCGGCTAACGGTTCCCGCACCAGTTGCATCAACCGCATCATGATACCGCTGAACGCAAACAAAATGGCAACCAACAAACACAGAGAGCGTTTTTGCATAAAAAATCTCCTCCGAATGGGAGTATTCCCATCCGAAGGAGAGATTACACACGTTTGCGCAAATAACTGCCGATCGGCAACGCCCGTTCACACGGGATCTTCACCGCCATGGTCGGGTGCGGAGCACTGTCAATTGATTGGTCATCCCCATTCAATAACTGCGTTGCCGTAAACGACCACGGCCGTTCATGCGGTATGACCGCTTCCAGTATATCGCCTTTGAAGAATCGGTTACGTTGGCTTACAAGCAAACACCCGTCTGCGTATCCCGTGACAACGGCGACCGCCTGATACTCACGGATATACCCGCCGCTTTTTGTGTTTTGCGAAGGATCGCCAAAATAGAATCCCGTTCCGTACGGACGGTGACTTACCGTATACGGTTCATGCGCCAGCCACTCCGGCAACCGGAAATCAGCGGCGAAACCACTCGCACGGTAAGCATCCAGCGCCTGACGGTACGCATTGGTCACACCCGCCACGTAATATGCCGCTTTGGCACGTCCCTCAATTTTAAGTGAAGCGATACCGGCACGGTGCAACTGCGGCAGATACTCGATCATGCACATATCGTTCGCGTTGAACAAATAGGTGCCGTCCTGCTCTTCTTCCACCGTCAAGGGACGGTTCGGGCGATTCGGTTCCATAACCTCATATCGCCAGCGGCACGGTTGCGCACAATCGCCGTGATTGCCGTCGCGCCCCGTAAGATACGAAGATAACAAGCATCGTCCGGAATACGACATACACATCGCGCCGTGCACAAACGCTTCCAACTCCAGTGAAGACGGCGTTTTGGCGCGTATTTCGGCAATCTCGTCCAAAGACAGTTCCCGTGCCAGCACCACACGGGATGCCCCCATATCGTGCAACGCACACGCGGTCGCATAGTTAACAATGCCCATTTGTGTGGAAATGTGCCGCGCACAATGCGGGGCATATTGTTCAGCCAGTTTGAGCACACCAAGGTCGGCAATGATCAAGGCATCCACGCCAATCGCGTCTAAAAACTGAAGATACGACGGCAACTGATCGATTTCTTCACTGCGCGGGAGAATGTTGCAGGTAACGTATACCCGCTTTTTCAGATTATGGCAGCAATGAACAGCATCCGCCAACTCCTCTTCAGAGAAGTTCGACGGTGCCGTGCGCATGCCGAATTGTTTGCCTGCCAGATACACGGCATCGGCACCAAACAGAAGAGCGGCATCCAGCCGCTCTCTGTCACCTGCCGGACACAACAGTTCCGGTAACTTATCCATACATACCAATCCCATAACGCTTACAGATCCGCACGTGTTCATCGTATGTTTTGGTGAAATACGTTTTACCCGTATCGTAATCCGTAGCAAAATAATAGCAACCCGCTACATTTTGATCGTCAGAGGGCATCAACACCGCCTTGATTGCTTCCAGGCCGGGATTGTTGATCGCACCGACCGGCAGACCGTCCCGCTCATACGTATCATACGTGGTGTTTTTGATCGTCACACCGGTGCCACCCATAATGCGTTGAATATAGTCACGCGTCGAGTCGCATTGCAGTTTCGGATATTCTGCTTTATTATTCAGACGGTTGAACAACACCCGCGCGACTTTTTGCATATCATCCCGCGTTGCCGCTTCGCCTTGCACAATAGAAGCCAGAATGATCATTTCGTCCATCGTGATATCGCTGTTACTCATGGCTGAGCGGATCGTGGTGTCGATACGGTTCTCAAAGTTGTCCAGCAATTTACGGACAACCGTTTCACCGGAACAATCCTCATAGAACTGATAAGTATCCGGAAACAGGAATCCCTCCAGTTTATAAACACGGGATTCATACCCTTCTTGTTTCTTGGATTCGGCAATGAAGGCATAATCCTTGGAGTAGTCAACCTCTGCCAATGCCCGATAAAATTCTTCAGCAGAGCAAACCTTTTTCTCTTCCAGGCGCTTGGCGATCTTATCGATCGTAAAGCCTTCCGGTATCAGTACCGAAACGGTTTCCCGTGCCTTGGCCGCCTGCAAATTCTGAATCAGCAGCTTGTATCCCATATTCGGAGACAGACTGAATTCGCCGGGTTGCCACGTGGAATCCGCGCCGTTCAGTTTGGCATACAACCGAAACACCAGTTTCTGTTCGATCAATCCTTCATCCAGCAAGATATCGGCAACCGATTGCGTGTTGGCACCTTCGGGTATCGTGATATCGATCGTACGTTCCGATCGGTTAAGGCCGGTATAATCCAATCCGCCAACCACAATGAAATATGCCAGAATACCCGAAATCAGCAACACACTAACCGCATAGATCAGCGCTTTTAAGCACCCGATACTCTGCTCATTTTGCACGTTGCGTTTGGTGCGTTTTTCAATATGTACCGGTTCGGTTTTCGGCAGGATCGGTTCTTCGGGAAGAACGGGTTCCCGCCGCACAACGGGTGCGGTCTCCACCGCTTCGCCGTATTCGGAATCGAGATCCAGGTCCAGTTTAAAAATTTCTTTTTTCTTCACGGGGATCTCTTCCGAAACCTCGGTCTTCCCCTTACTTTGCAATTCATCCAATATGGCATTCACGTCGTATTGCTTGTTATCATCTGTCATTGTCAATGCCTCCTTTTCTGATACCGGTACGGCGTATATACTTTTCTGTAACCAGTAATTGCACCGGTCGGTCAAACCGACCGTGCGGTAAATAGCGGCGCACACACGCACTGTAACAGATCCCGATCATATGTCCCCCGTAATTCGCCAAAAAGCGGTCGTAGTACCCCTTGCCGTACCCCAACCGAAAGCCTGTAAAATCATAAGAAAAAGCAGGTATTAAACAAAGCGATGCGGTGGTATCTGTCACCAAATTTTCGGGGTTCGGTTCCGGTTCTAACACACCGAAACTACCGGGTGCCAGATCGTCCATTGAGCGGATGTAATAAAACTCCATTTGCCGTGTATCCGGTACGCAGCGCGGAACCGCCACGCGTTTCCCGTCCGCTAACGCCTGACAAATGATACGGTGTGTATCCACCTCAATGGGTGTGGATACGTACACCAACACTTGCCGACTGACGCGATACTGCCACAGTTTACGAACCGTATTCGCAATGGACTCATCCGCCTCTTTACGAATCGACGGGTCCATTT
>JAFSIB010000152.1 GCA_017440005.1 Clostridia bacterium | reverse complement strand
TGCGGATGATGGATTCCACATACACATCGGGGGTTTTGTTCACATATTCGTCGTACCTGTCGTTCGCAGCAAACTCAATAAACACCAGATCCGGTTTTTCGGTGGCGCTTTGCAGTTTTAGATCCTGAATTACGCGGTAGGCACCGTACATGGAGCCGGTGCCGCCGATGCCGGCGTTCGTTTCGGTGATGGTTGCGGAAGGATACTGCGATTTGAACCAGTTGGGGGTTTGGGCGCGCCAGGAATCGTCGAACGTGCAGGATGTGTCACCGCTGGTGCCGACAGTAACAGAACCGCCCAGGTAAGCGATATTAAGTTTGTTTGCCTTTTTCAATTGGTAATACGTGTTGTTCAATATATCGGATTCGGCGCGTTTTACTACGAATTGAATGGTATAGGTAACATCATTCAGCGAAACTTTTGCCGCGCCGTTGGCACCGTTTGCCTGCGTGATGGAAATATCACCGGTGCCGCCGGTCTTGGTGGCGGTTACCTTGGGTGCCGCAGTCGTGCCGACGGGCAGGAAGTGAATGTAGTCCGTTTTGCTACTGCTAAATCCACTGAGTGCAGTGCCGCCGATCTGGATGCCCGCCACAGAGGCAATCGGTGCGGGAGTGTCATCGTTGTTTTGCTTGGAGGTGCCGGTCCCACTTTGGGTCGGTTTTTTGGTAGAAGACTTGCTGCCTTTTCCCGAAGCCGTTGACTTGGTGGGGGCGGTGGTCGTGCCGCCGTCGGTGGTGGTTACATCACCCACGGTGGTGGTACTGTCCGTATCGGTTTTTTCGGAGCCGCAGCCCGCCAACAGACAGAGACAAAGGACACCGATCACGGCGATGGCAGTGAATCTACGTAATACGTTCTTCATTTTACAATCTCCTTATCAATTGCCTTTTATTGAATTTATGCGGCAGCACCGAGGGGTACTGCCGCATAAATGAAATCAACTATTCGGGGATGGATAGCAATTAGGCGATCAATCTTCCCAAACCAGATGTGTCGCCATTGCGCTTCCGCGATCTGCCATCAGCATGTTGTACGCATCCGCAGCATCTTTGTAGTTGTAGTGGTGAGAGATCAAGTTCTTGAAAGAGATCTGCTCTTTTTCCAGCATTTCAATAATGTACGGAAGCTCGCTCATGAACGTCCAGGGGTTCTGCGGGGTGGCAACCGGCGGGTGAACCGTCATGTTGTGTGCACCGATGATGGTGATGCCGCGTTCGCTGACGTAGTCGAAGTCGATGGGCGATTTGCCTTTCGGGCTGCTGGTGATAATGAGCTTGCCGCATTTGGTTACGCATTTCAGCTCGCTCGGAATGACGTGCTGGTTACCGGTGGTTTCGAATACCACACGGGCGAGCTCGCCTTTATTATGCTCTTTGAGGAATGCCGGAACATCCTCTACCTCGGACGGGTTGATCTTGATGAAGCACGGATCATCCGGCAGGAGCCCCAAGCGATACTCGGACAGATCAACTACGAAAACTTTCAACGCGCCCGCAACTTTTGCGAAACGAGCAGTGAGCTGACCGACGATGCCGGCGCCGTATACGACGACCGTATCACCCGGCAGGATGCCCGACACACGAACGCTGGCCAAGGTAACAGCAGCAAGCGTGGAGAAAACGGCTTCGTCCTGATCGACGTTGTCTGCCATTAAGACGCAATTCTGAAGCGTGCGCGTGTAATACTTGGCGTGAGTGACAACCGACATCACGTGTTTGCCGATGTAGGACGGATCGACGTCCGCACCGACAGCTACGATGGTACCGGAGTTGGAATAACCGGGATAGACCGGGAAGTTACTGCGGGATTTTACCCATGCGGAATCCGGCTCGGAGTCGCTGGGGATGAGCATCGACAGCTCGGTACCGGTGCTGATCTGA
>JAFSIB010000151.1 GCA_017440005.1 Clostridia bacterium | reverse complement strand
TGATTGCTGATGTCTGCGAAGACCTCGCAAAAACCCGGGCAGAGGCATATGGCATCCCGAAGTATTGCACCGACTACAAAGAATTGCTCAGTGACGATACTATTGAGGCGGTCAGCATTGCAACTCCGACCTTTACGCACTGCCAGATCGTGTGCGACGCACTCGCAGCCGGCAAACACGTATTGTGTGAGAAACCGCCCGCATTAACGGCAGCGGAAGCACAGAAAAACGCCGATGCGGCGAAAGCATCCGGCAAAGTGCTGATGTATGGGTTGGTATGCCGTTTCTCATTACAGGCCAAGTATTTAGCCAAATATCGTGATGAGGGAAATTTTGGAAAAATTTACGCTGCAGAAATTTCCCGTACATCCAGATCCTCCAGCATCGACGGCTGGTTCATCGACAAGACGAAGTCCGGCGGCGGCATGCTGATGGACGCCGCTATCCACGAAGTTGATTTAGCGCTGTATCTAATGGGCTATCCGAAACCGAAATCGGTTTTGGGCTTTACGTCGGATGTCAACAAGGACCTCGCACATCGCTTGGTGGGCTATGGCAATACCGGTTATCAGACGGCAACCACTGAAAAACGCGAGCGCACGGTTGAAAGTGTGGCAAACGGCTTCGTTACCTTCGAAAACGGTGCGTGCTTGACCGTCAACACTGCTCACATCCGTTTCGTAGCACACCCGGGCAAATGGATTGAACTGGCGGGTGACAAAGCTGGCGCACGTCTTGAGGGCTGGGATAATGACCTGTCCTTGGTAACGGTGGATCCCTATGGTTATATGACCAATTTCAAACCGGGCTTCAACGAAAAAGCCAACATCTTCCAAGAAGAAATCGATCACTTCGTGGATTGCTGCGTGAACGGTACGCCGTGCATCATCACCCCCGAGGAAGGTGTCACCTTGATGACTGTCATGGAAGGCATCTACAAATCCGCCGAACTCGGCAAAGCCATCGAATTCTAATCTAAACTAAATTATAAAGAGGAGTTGTTCCAAATGGATAAAAACTATCGTGTAGTATTTGCCGCTGAAAAAGTAGTGAAAGTTGAAGAATGTGCCATGCCCGGCCCGCTGAATCCCGATGAGGTTCTTATCAAGACCGACGTATCTCAAATCAGCACCGGTACAGAACTGTCCATGCTCATCCCCAGCGATTCCGAGCCGGATTCCGCATGGGTAAAGAGCCGCAGCAACTATCCGGTTTATCCTGGTTATTCCAACTCTGGTACTATTGTGGCTGTCGGCGCGGATGTCGATCCGTCCTACATCGGCAAACATGTGATGTCGGTTGTTACCCACGCCAAGTATTATACGCGCACCCTTCAGAATTGTGTCGTCATGGCGGATAACGTTGATCAAGACGAAGCCGTTTTCTCGACGCTCGCTGCCGTTACGTTGGCAAGTGTCCGCGTATCGGATATTCTTCCGGGTGACACGGTCGTCGTTTACGGCGCCGGTATCGTCGGTCAGCTCACCGCTCGCTTTGCGAAGATCGCCGGTGCGCTCAACGTGTTTGTCGTTGACCTGTCCGAGTACCGTTTGAACCTCTTGCCGGATGATCCGTGCTTCATCAAAGTTAACCCGAACGAAGTCGGCGATGTTCCCACGTTCCTCAAAGAGCATAACAAAGGCAACTTGGCCCGTGTGGTATTCGAAACCACCGGTAACCAGCACGTTATCCCGAGCGAGCTGAAATGCGTTACCAAATGCGGTAAGCTCATCATCACCAGCAGCCCGAAAGGCAAATCGGCGATCGACTTTGATTTTGTCAGCTGCCAGGGTATCACCATCATCGGTGCCCACAACATGACGGTCCACCCGCCGGTCGCTACCCCTCAAAACCCGTGGACCTTCATGAACGAGCTTCCCTACGTCATCGAGGTTCTGGAAAAAGAGCAGATGTCTTTTAAGAACCTGATCTCTCATCACTACAACTACAAAGATGCTCCGGCTGCATACGATATGCTCATGACCGATCGCGGCAGCGCCATGGCGGCACACTTGGTTTGGGAAGACTAATTACATAGTTCCAAATAGTTGATTTCATTTATGCGGCAGTATCCCTCGGTGCTGCCGCATAAATTCAATAAAAGGCAATTGATAAGGAGATTGTAAAATGAACAACGTATTACGTAGATTCACCGCCATTGCTTTGATCGGTGTACTCTGCGTCGTGCTGTTGGCGGGCTGTGGCTCTGACACCCCCGATACGGATGCCACGACCACCTTGAGCGACGTCACGACCACCGTTGGCGGTGAAACCGCTACCACCGATTCCGGCGCCTCTGCCCAATCCACCTCATCGGGAAAAAGCAGCGCGTCTGCTTCCAAAAAACCGTCACAAAGTACGTCGAGCACTTCGACCTCTAACGATGGGGGGGTGCCCGCACCGATGGCGTCTGTCTCCGGTATTTGGGTCAATGGCACCGCCCTCAGCGGATTTGTAAGCGGCACGACCAACTATACTCACTTCCTGCCCGCCGGTACGACAGCCGTTCCCAAGGTAACGGCTGCCAAGACGAGTGGCACGGGTGACATTTCCATCACGCAGGCCAAAAGCGTTAACGGTACGGCGAAAGTATCGTTGAACGGTGCCGTCTATACCGTTCAATTCGTGGTAAAACGCGCCGAGTCCGAAATACTGAACAACACCTACTACAAATTAAAAAAAGCAAACAAGCTTAACATCGCCTATCTGGGCGGTTCTGTTACTGCCGGTTACAGCGGCGACGACTCCTGCACGTACAGCGATTCATGGCGTTCCTTAACTACAAACTGGTTCAAATCGCAGTACCCCTCCGCAACGATCACCGAAACGAACGCCGGTCTCGGCGCTACCGGCTCCATGTACGGTGCGTACCGCATGATTCAAGACCTCAAACTGAAAAGCGCAACCGAAAAACCGGATCTTGTGTTTATCGAGTTTGCTGCCAACGACTACTACGACTCGTATGTAAACAAGAACCCCGACGTGTACGTAGAATCCATCATTCGTACGATCTATCAGTACGCGCCGCAAGCGGATATCGTAATGGTGTTCATTACCAACCGAAACCTGAAAGACACCGAATTTGCCGCCAAAGCAGCACACAAAAAGATCGCCGACGTGTATCAGATCCCGTATATTGATGTCGGTGCTCGCATTTGGAAAGAAATGGCACAGGAAAGCGGTGGAACAACACCGTCGTCAAGTGTTTGGAATAAATACTTCAGCGACGAGGTACATCCCGCAAAAGCGGGCTACGCCAAGTATGCGCAGTATATCCGCGAATACTTAAACGGCGTCTTGTCCAAAAAGACCACCGTTCCCGCATCCCTCAAAAACGCAGAAATGCCGAGCGCGTCGATTACGAACGTTCCCGTAGCACCGCATACCGCCAACTTAAAAGGCATGACCCTCTCAAGCGGACTCGTCGTTAATGCCGACGGGTACCTCACGACAAAGCAAGGCGGCACGTTCACCTTTAAATTTACCGGCACGGAGCTGATCGCGTGGATCTACGGTAAATCCTCTTCGGAAGACGTGGCGGGTTGCCTCAAAGTACGCATAGACGGCGGCAAACGCCAAACGATCTCTCTCGTCGGCACCAACCACAAACTGTTGCCGATCGCAAGTGGCTTGTCGAGCGGGGAACACACGGTTGAAATCACCGTAACACCAACCTCGTCTGCGGGCACCGTCGATCTGGACCTTCGCTATTTCCTCATTTCGGGCGACTCGCAGATGCGCGGCATCACGCTGGTATAATAAATAGGATCATAATAAGACAACCGCTCTGTACCGCACGGCACAGAGCGGTTGTCACATATCCCACTCCACCTCCCTAAAGTAACACCGTAGGGGCGGATATCATCCGCCCGTCCCCATGCCTCCCTTGTGTAAAGGGAGGTGTCAGCGAAGCTGACGGAGGGATTGCCCAACCGACCCCTCAGTCGGCGATAGCCGACTGAGGGGTAGCCCAATCCATCTTGCTCGCCCACCCACATGCCTTCTCCTTGAGGAGAAGGGGGACCGCTTGCGGTGGATGAGGTGTAGGTTGCGACAGCAACCGTTATTTTCAACCCAACCCAAACCCAACCATCGTAGGGCAGGGGCTTGCTCCTGCCGTCCCAACGTCCCCAAAAATTGGACAACATATTACAGATATCCACCAACATATTTCGTTGCAAAACACAAAAACGGGTGATATACTTAAAGTGCTATACGTGTAGGTATGTCCAATTTTACTTATAAAGTAGGATAAGCCCCGCGTTTTTGAAATAGACAAATTTTAGGAGGAGAAAGGTTATGTCAAAACTGTTTTCCAACCCCAAAGCATTGCTCGGCATCACATTGGTGCTGTGCATGATTCTCTCCATGCTGCCCATCGGCATTCTGTCGGTCTCTGCCGCAGCGTGGAACGGCTCGGATGCAACTCCGTTTACCGAAGGCGACGGTTCGGAGAACAATCCGTGGCAGATTGCAACGGGCGCCCAGCTGGCATATTTGGCTCAGCAAGTCAACAGCGGCGAGGGGGAGCACACCTCCAGCACCTCAGTTAGCGGTGCAAGAACAACGATAACTGAGACTTATTTTTCTAAGACGTATTTCAAACTGATGAACGACATTGATCTAGGCGACGAAAAATGGTCTCCCATCGGCGTTTCATCTGCTGAAGGAAATACAACGACGGTTCGCAGTTTTTGCGGCATTCTCGATGGTAACAACCACGTCATCACCGGTCTTCGTGTGGAAGAATCGGGTTACGAAGGTTTCGTCGGCGTCGCGGGCCATGGCGCGACCATCAAGAATCTGTCTATCCAAGGCAACGTCATCACCACGGCAACTTCCGGTTCCGGTACCGCCGGCTTTGTCGGAGATGTGGTGTCCGGTCACACCTTAACCATCAGCAACTGCGTCTTTACAGGCACGGTTTCCAGCGCGTCCATATCTTACCCCGCAGCCGTGGGTGCCTTTGTCGGCTACAACTGGAACAGCGTGGTGAAACTGGATAACTGCATCGCAGTGAACGCTACGATTACCGATGCCTCCGGGTTTGCAATCGGCGGTCTCGTCGGTGTTGCGATGTCGGGTACTGAAGTTACCATCACCAACTCGTCCTTCTCCGGCACCGTTACCGGCGGTCGTGGTACCGGTGGCTTGGTTGGTGCTGCCTATTATGGTAACAGTGATAACGACATCTCCAAGGTAACCATTACCAACAGCTATTCTGAGGGTACTATTAACTCCGATGCAATCTCGGGTGGTTTGGTCGGTATGCTGTATAATCGTGAGTATAGTGGTCGCAAGATTAACATTACCATCACGGATTCCTA
>JAFSIB010000150.1 GCA_017440005.1 Clostridia bacterium | reverse complement strand
GGCGGATGCAGCGAGCAGGGGTTGGCGCCGCGGTCGACAAAATCGAGGATAAGCGCTTTGCGCCCGATGATTTTGTCGGGCACCGCAAGAGTGGGTGTCGTTGGTTTGAACATAAGGATTACATACACGGTTCCACATTGACTTATCGCTGTCTATCCGCTATAATCATACTCAACTTGTGTAAGTCCATCATCAAGGAGATGCACCATGATACAGAATTTTGTGATTTTTGGAGACAGTTATTCGACGCATAAGGATTACATTCCTACAGGCTATAAATTTTATTATTGTGACGGTGGCAGAGCGCCTGACCAACCCGTCACGAACATGACAGCCGAACAAACGTGGTGGGGACGGCTGCTACAAAACACAGACGCAAAATTGGTTTTAAACAACAGTTGGTCGGGATCCACCATCGGATATACGGGTTACGAGGGAGATTGCTCTACAACCTCCTCGTTTATCTGCCGTTATGAGAAACTGTTGGCATCCGGCTTTTTTGATACAAACCAAATTGATACCATTTTTGTGTTTGGCGGAACCAACGACAGTTGGTCCAACGCTCCGCTGGGAACGGAAAAATTTTCAGACTGGAAAAAAGAAGATCTTTTCTGTGTTTTGCCCGCCATCTGTTATTTTATGACACAGTTAAAACAGAATCACCCAAACACCCGCATTCTATTCATTATCAACTGTGATATTAAAGAGGAAATCATCGCATGCATCACAAACGTTGCAATGCGCATCGGTGTTGAAACCGTTACGTTGCACGGTATTGATAAAAATTCTGGACATCCCACAGCAACCGGCATGCAACAGATCTATGAACAAATCATAGAGTATTTGAACAAGTAAGGTCAGGTGAAACCGTATGGAACCAAAAGATTATACCGTTGTAAAAATTGAGGGTGAGTACGCGTATCTCCGCGCTGACGGGGACACGGCAGAGAACGATCTGTTTATTGCGTTGGCTCTTCTCCCCCCTTGTATAGACGTAGGCACACGTTTACACTATGAAATGCTGTCTTACACGGTTGTGGAATAAAAAACACCGCCCGACAGCAGCATCCCGCACAAGGCGGTGTTTTTTGTTTGGTGCACCTTTTCCTCCTTACGGATGCGTATAAAAAATGACAACGAAAACCCATAAAAGTGCGAACTCCCTACGGTTGATTTTTGAGGAAATCCCCTTTATAATACCGATAAGAGGCGGTGATGAAATATGGCTTATAGCATAGGTGCGGCAATCCCCTTCGGTCTGTTTGAAGCACCAATCCCTCCAAAAGCAGAAGCGCTGCGTTTGGGGTTTGGTGACGTGGACGCCGTATTATCCTCTTACGCACAACAATTACAGTGTGTGGAGCTGCGCACCGTCCGCGCGCACTCTGATCCCCGATTGGTGGCACACGCGGTAAAACAACTGCGCGAACGTGGCTTGACCGTGACCATCCACGGCACATTGGACGAGGTGGACGCATTTTTCGCACCGTACGCAGAGCTTCTCACTTTGGATTGGCAACCGCTGTACAACGTGACGGTGCATCCTGCCGCTTCGCATGATGAAACAGTCCGATTGCTGCATGCCATCTGCTCACAAATCGAACAAAACGGGTATCCGTTTTTTATCACACTGGAAAACCAACGCATCACCGAAAAAAAGCCGTTCGGTCTATGCGAAGAGATCGCCGAAGTGGTGAATCAAGTGGATTCCGAACATCTGGGTATTTGCTTTGATTTCGGGCATCAGTTGTCCAACACAAATAAAGAGATCGCAGACCCGGTGACCGATCGGTTTTTATCACAGGTGCGTCACACGCATATCCACAGTTATTACGAGGGACGGACACATTTTCCGTTGGATCACGGCACAACCGCGCTGGATCAAAATCTGATGGCGTTGGCTGCCCATCAGTTTGACGGCGTGTTGTCACTTGAATTATCCGCAGAGCGATATGCTGAACAAATACCGATTCGTGAATCGTTTGAACATTCAGTCATGATTCTCAAAACCGCCGCCACACTGACCGAAAACAAGGCGCACGCCATCACATTTTATCAAAACGAGTATCTTGCTGCCATGCGTGCCGCCAAGCAACAGTTTGATGAAGCCGAAAATGCCGTGACGTTAGTCGGGCCGTCCGCATACGTGATGAAATTCGGCGACACGCGAATCGCGGTGGATATTGCACCCAACGTCCTCTCTCTCGGTGAAGACGAGCAAGCTTTTCTTGCCGATTGGATCAATGGGTTTGATGCGTATATTCTCTCGCATGCACATAAGGATCATTACGACCCGGCATTTTTGAGCAAACTCTCGCCGCATATCGTCACACTGGTTCCCGATTTCATGGTCTCTGAAACACCGCAAGCCGTTCACACAACACCCGGTTTTGAAAGAACGTTTGGAGATGTCACCGTGACCGTGTTTGAAAGCGGGCACAAGCACGGTATTGCCGGTGTGCAGGAATACGGCTTTTCCATCCGCTATCGCGGGGAGACGTATGTGTTCCCGTGCGACGTACGCAACTTTACGTTCCCCTTTCCCGCTTTTGAGAATGTGCGATATCTATTTGCGCATCTGTGGCTCGGCAAGGCGAATGCGTTGAATTTGTACGACAATCCCACGATCGATGCGTTTTGTACGTTCTTAAAACAGTTCAAATTCAAGGACTGTTACCTGGCACATTTGGAAGATATTCACCGCCCGCTTAACGATATGTGGTCGGCGGTACACGTGCAAGCCGTGACACAAAAATTACCGAACGTACGCCCCTTTTCCGTGGGCGATGTGCTGAAGTTTTGATGTCAAGTACAAAAAGACGAGATCACGTGATCTCGTCTTTTTTCTTTTCATATTTACGAACAGCGACTGTTACCACCAGCACGCGTTTGGCACCGTACAGTTTAAGCATTTTGGCACATTCGTTTAGCGTAGCACCGGTGGTCACAACGTCATCCACCAGCAGGATCGTCTGGCCGCGAACCGACGGATCGGTCACATCAAACACGCCGAGCACGTTGCCGGAACGGGTGCGCAATCCCAATTTCTTTTGCGGCGGTGTTTCATACAGCTTCACCAACGTATCGGTTACCGGCAATGCCAACCGTTTTGCCACAGCGGTGGCAAGGCTTTTGCTCTGATTAAACTCCCGTTCCCGCAAGGCGTGCCCGGTCATGGGAACGTATGTTATACGGTCAATGTGTTCCTCCCCGTATTCGCGCTTGACAACCGTACACATCATGTCAGCAAATCGGTTTACCGCTTTGGGATCCTCAATGCGTTTTAACCGCAGGACACCGCCTTTTGCCGAATTTTCATAATAAAACGGTGAAGCGATCTTATCGTATAAATGGCGATGTTTACGGCAACTGCAATCCGCTTTGGTATGCGCACAATACGGACAGATAGGCGGTTTGATAACGGAAAGCGCGGTTTCGCACGCCAAGCACACCGTATCCGGCGGCGGGATCAACTCACCGCAACAGATACAACGGTTAGGCAACACGATGGCAACCAAATACTGCCACACTTTTTGCAACCGTGTCATGCAAATGCCCTCCCCGACTGTTCCAGGAAGTATTGCAATCCGGTATACCGCAATGTCTTGCGGTCGTTTTCTACCATCGATTTCACGGTTTCACGGTTCCCCACCGTGATGAGCAGATTTTTTGCACGTGTGACCGCCGTATACAACAAATTGCGATAGCACAAAAGCGGGGACACATGGCACAACGGAATGATCACGGCATCGAACTCACTGCCCTGGCTTTTGTGTACCGTGATGGCATACGCCGGTTCGAGTTCAGCCGCTTGCTCATAACTGTATACCGCGACTCGGTCATCGTACCGCACGCGGAGCACCTGCTCACGCGGGGATACCTCTTCCAAAATACCGATGTCCCCGTTGAAAACACCGGTACCCATTTCACCGCTATCCCGTGTCCACCCAATATCGTAATCGTTTTTAATGTGCATCACTTTATCGCCCTCACGCAGAATGGCGGTTTCCCCGTTCCATTCGCGTTTATCTTCTGCGGGAGGATTGAGCGCTTCCTGTAACCGTTCATTTAAGCGAACCGTTCCGAGCACACCTTTTCTGCCGGGACACAGCACCTGAATACCGTCAAACACGCTGATACCGTAACCTGCCGGCAAACGCCTTGCGCACAGATCCACCACCGTATCGGCAACCGTTTCGGGGGTGAACTGTTCCAAAAAGAAGCAATCGTTATCCTTTTTATTCAGCGTGGGCATATCTCCCACCACAATGCGGTGCGCATTGGCAACGATATCACTGGTTAACGCCTGACGGAAGACCTGCGTTAACTGTACCACGGGAAGTGCACCGCTATGAATCAGATCGTGCAACACACTGCCTGCTCCTACCGCGGGCAACTGATCGGTATCGCCGACCAAAATCAAACGGCACGCCGGTTTTAAAGCGTGTAATAAACTGTCAAACAACAGCGCATCTACCATGGATGCTTCATCCACGATCAGCGCATCCGCTTCCAGGGGATTTTGTTCGTTGCGGTCAAATGTCGGTGTATCGTTCTCGTCCCACCTGACCTCCAACAAACGGTGGATGGTACGCGCTTCACACCCGGTAAGTTCGGTCATGCGCTTGGCGGCGCGACCGGTCGGTGCCGCGATCTCCACTTTTTCACCGAGGCCTTCCAGCAACGCGATAATGGCGCGCAACGCGGTGGTTTTACCGGTACCGGGACCACCCGTCAAGATCAGCACCCCTTTTTCCACTGCCGCCAGAATCGCTTCACGTTGCTGATCCTGATACGTGATCCCGTTTACGTTCCATGACTTGCAGGTTGTGGCGGATCCCGTCGTTGATCTCGGTATGAAAACCCGTCATCAGCCGAATGCGCGATGCCGTATACCGTTCTGCCTGGTACAGTTGCGGCAAAAACACAAACAATTGCTCTCCGATCGTTTCGGTGCGCACCGTAAACCGTCCAACCATATCCTGCAACGTATCCCGCACCGCTTCGCCGCCTATCCCCAACACTTTGGCGGTGGCAACGATCAGTTTATCCGCAGGCAAACACGTATGCCCGTTTTGCAGGTTGTGGCGCAACACGTGCAACAATCCCGCTTCGATCCGCCGCGGATCGTCTGCCGCGCGATCCATTTCCATGCAGATCGCATCGGCACGTTCAAACGAAATGTACAAACCGGTGGAACAAAGTAAATACGGGTTGTTGCGGATGGTATCCACCGTTGCCATCCCCCACCGTTTCCAACACCGCAACGCTTCCTGTTGCGTCAAGCCGTAACCCGAAAAAGCGAGCATAACCTCACGCAAGCCAAACTGTTCACGGTATGCTTTGGCGATTTTTTGTGCTTTGGCATCCGTAATGCCGCGCACCTCGGTCAGCCGTTCGGGTTCTTCTTCCAACACGCGCAAGGTATCGTCCCCGAATTTTTGTACCATTGCCATTGCCGTGACGGGGCCAATACCTTTGATGGCGCCCGATGCCAGATAGCGGAACACGGCATCGCTGTCTGTCGGTTGTTTCACTTCACACGAAGACGCACGAAACTGACGACCGAATTTGGGATGTTCCACCCATTCGCCCGTCAGTTTCACCCATTCACCTGCATGCGTGGACGGCAACACACCGACCACTTTGTGAAAGTCTTCTTCTGCTTCGAGTTCCAGTACCGTCCAGCCGTTTTCCTCATTGCGAAAAACGACGCGCTCAACGGCACCGGTCAGTTCCTGTTCCGCCATACTGTTTGTTCCTTTAACACGAACATATATTCTTTTTTGATTATACTCCATCCGTTTCGGATTGTAAAGAACTTTCGTGCATTCCCATCCATTCTTTTTCGGTGACCGTGGCAAACCCCAGTTCGTCACACAGTTTTTGACAGGCGGAATCGGTATCCGGCAACACGACCGCCCAATCAAAACCGCCGTCCGGTACCAGATACCGCCATACCGCCAAGCGACGGATCTGATATTCCGCATCTTTACCGCGGGCATGCAGCAACAACCGTCCCCGCGCCGTACGACGGCCAAACAACACACGGTAACAGATCCGCACGATCAGATCTGCCGCCGCATAGAGTGCCAACAACAAGCCGACCACGGCAGCGATCATATTTCCCATACTATCCGCCTCCCCTACTATACTGTATACGGAAGGCGGTGATACGGTTACAACAATTCCTGCAACGTACCAAAGCGATACCCCATAGCTTCCCATTTGCCGAGCAGTTCATCCAATATCTGTGCGTTGGTGGAGGAGGTACTGTGTAACAACACTATGGCGCCCGGATGTACACGCGTTGTCAGTTTGGACAATGCCTGTTCCCGTGTCGGTTGGCGGTCGACATACCAATCCACGTACGCCAGACTCCAAAAAAACGTGTGATATCCCAGTTCTTGCGCCTGTTGCAGGTTGGTTTCACTGTATTTCCCCTGCGGCGGACGGTACAGCGGCGGCAACGATTCTCCCATTAAGTTTTGGTACGCCGTTTCCAGCCCTGAAAGTTCGGCGGCAAAGGCGTCACGGTCGGTGATCTTTGACATGTCCGGATGTGTCGCCGTGTGATTGCCGACAGTATGCCCCTCTGCCACCATACGTTTCACAAGGTCGGGCGCACTCTCCAGATAATGCTGAACCAAAAAAAACGTGGCTTTGGCGTTATGTTTTTTAAGTGCATCCAGGATCGGTGCCGTGTTGCCGTTTTCAAATCCCGCATCAAAGGTCAGGTACAACACTTTACCGTTTTCGGTGGACGTATCGCCTACATAATGGGCGTTCCATTGCCGTAACGTGGCGGCATCCGTGTTACCAGCGGGCGGTTGCCCTTCGGTTTGGAAACTGAGTCCCCAATTACTGACCGTACCCGCAGACGTTTGCCATACGAGATCACTTTGCAAATACCACGGCACGGCAATCAACACGGCTATACACGCGAATGCGGCAACCAACCACCGCCACTTAATGACAATCATATACTCACCCCGTATACGATATGTGCGCACCGGAACAAATATGAAAAAAAGCAGAGGCTCTGCCTCTGCTTTTTTATTACAGTAAATATCCCACTGCGATACCAAGTGCCGCGGAAATCACAATGATAATGATCGGGTTTACCTTTTTGAGTGCTAAGATGAGCGCCAGTACGAAAATACCCAGTGCGCTGAGAAAATCCACCGTTAACAACGTAGAAAGTGCAATACCCGTCGGGAAGAATACGGTAGCACCGGTAGACACCACCGCCGAACCGATCAGACCGATCACCGCCGGTTTGAGTCCCGTCATGCAACCTTTTACCACGCGGCTTTCTTTGAATTTCTCAAAAAATTTGGCAACCAGTAAAATGATGATAAACGAGGGTAACACCACACCGAGTGTGGCACAAAACGCACCGAAAAAGTTCCCCCACAAACCGTATGTGCCTCCCATTTCCTGCCCCACATAGGTGGACATGTTGATAGCAAACGGGCCGGGAGTACTTTCGCTGACAGCAATAAAATTGAGCACCTTTTCATCCGTCATCCAACCGAGCGACACCACTTCGCGTTGGATAAGCGGCAACATCGCATACCCGCCGCCGAACGTGAACGCGCCGATCATGAAAAAGACACCGAACAACTGCAAAAAGATCATGAACGGCACCTCTTTTCCGCAATCAGTGACGTGACAAGTCCAAACACAGCACAACCAATGATGACCAATAATACGCTGACGTCAAAAAACGTGACAATCACAAACGAAGCCGCCATCACCACGTACGACACCCAACCTTTGGGACACTTTTTATACATATTGATCAACGCTTTGAGGATCAGCGCCAAAACGCCTGCGCGGATACCGTTGAACGCAAACTGCACGGCTTGCAAGGCTTCAAACTGTTCCAGCACAAACGACACCGCCAGAATGATCAAAAACGAGGGCAGGACAACGCCGAGCGTGCAGAAAAATGCGCCGAAGAAGCCGGCTGCTTTGTATCCCACAAAGGTGGCGGAATTGATGGCGATCGGACCCGGCGTGGATTCGGCGATGGCAATAATTTCCAAAATATCGTCATCTGTCAGCCAACCGTTCTTCTCCACGACCTCCCGTTGGATAAGCGGGATCATCGCATATCCGCCGCCAAACGTGAAAGCGCCGATTTTTAAAAATGTCAGAAACAATTTTCGGATCATGGTATCACACTCCGTTCCACATTCTACCATGCGTGTTTATAAAAATCAATTGTTTGACAAAATTCCCCCTACGCAGTATACTGAAAACAGAAAAGGGGGATCACGTATGTCTGAATTTTATAACATGACCATTGCCGGCGTTGACTGTGCGCTCGAAAAATTTGCCGTAAGCGATACGTTAGATATTGCGGCGTTCATTTGCTTTGACAGTGTGGAAGTCACGGTTGCCGGTTGCACGGAACTGCTCAAACGCGTGCCGGAGTTTGACGTTATTCTCACGCCGGAGGCCAAAAGCATCCCGATCGCGTATGAACTGGCACGTCAATCGGGTAAACCGTATGTGATCGCCCGCAAAGGTGTCAAAGTTTACATGCGCATCCCCTTGGATGTGGCGGTAACTTCCATCACCACGCAACACGAACAACACTTGTTTTTGGGCGAACGCGAAGTGCAAAAACTCCGCGGCAAACGGGTGCTCATTGTAGACGACGTCATCAGCACGGGAGAATCCTTGGTTGCTGTACGTAAACTGGTCGCCGAAGCAGGCGGAATTGAAGCCGCGGCTTGTGCCTTTTTGGCCGAGGGTGATGCAGCCAACCGCACCGACATCATTTTCCTTGAAAAACTCCCCTTGTTTTTTAAATAATACAATTGACTTTTGAGCGCGTTTGCGATACAATATCTTTATCAACTAAACACTTTTACACGACTGACGGAAAACGCAGAGCACTGCGGTGAAATGTAAAAGTGAAGTAGCCGACCGTCTGGGCAAATTCAGTTTCGTGTAAAAACTGAATTTGCCTTTTTTGTTTGGAGGAATCACATATGAAAACTTATGCGCAATGGAATGGATTTACCCCCGGCGTTTGGCAGGAGGAAATCAATGTTCGCGACTTCATTCAACAAAACTATACGGAGTATACCGGTGATGATACGTTCCTCGCCGGTGCCACCGAGCGCACAAAAGCGCTAATGGAACGGTTGCAGGGGTTGTTCAAGATCGAGCAACAATTCGGCGGTGTGCTGGATATTGATGTGGATACCGTTTCATCCCTCACAAACTACGCACCGGGTTATCTGGATCGTGAAAACGAGATCATCGTCGGTCTGCAGACCAACCGTCCGTTAAAACGCGGCGTCAACCCGTTCGGCGGCATGCGGATGGTGCGCAACGCGTGCGAAGCGTACGGATACAAACTCAGCCGCAAGGTCGAGGAAGAATTCATGTACCGTACCACGCACAACGACGGCGTATTCCGCGCGTATACCGACGAAATGCGTGCCGCCCGCAGATGCCACGTCATCACGGGGTTGCCGGATGCGTACGGACGCGGGCGCATCATCGGTGATTATCGCCGCGTGGCACTGTACGGTGTGGACCGTTTGATCGAAGAGAAAAAGCACGATAAGCACGCGCTGGAAGAAACGTATTTTGACACGTTTCAAACTCGTCAGAGCGAAGAATTGTACCAGCAGATCACGTTTTTGGGCTACCTCAAAGAGATGGCGGCCATGTACGGCTTTGATATCAGCGCCCCTGCCACCAACGCACGCGAAGCTATTCAGTGGACATATTTCGGCTATCTTGCCGCTATCAAAGAGCAAAACGGCGCCGCTATGTCGCTAGGCCGTGTCAGCACTTTCTTTGATATTTATATTGAACGCGACATTCAAAACGGTGTGTTGACCGAAGAAGGCGCTCAGGAACTCATGGACGATTTTGTCATGAAACTGCGCATGGCACGTCATCTGCGCACTCCCGAATACAATGAACTGTTCGGCGGTGACCCGATGTGGATCACCGAGGCGCTCGGCGGCGTGGGTGAAGACGGCCGTTCTTTGGTCACCAAAAACACCTACCGCATGCTCAACACCTTATACACCTTAGGATCTGCTCCCGAACCGAACCTGACAGTGTTGTGGTCCAAAGACCTGCCCGCACCGTTTAAAAAATTCTGTGCCAAAGTGTCCAAAGACACCGACTCCATTCAGTATGAGAGCGATGACCTCATGCGCCCGATCTACGGGGATGATTATGCCATTGCCTGCTGTGTATCTGCTATGAAGATCGGTAAACAGATGCAATTTTTCGGTGCACGTTGCAATTTGGCGAAACTGTTACTGATTGCCATCAACGGCGGTTATGATACCACGTCCGGTATCCACATCGGCCCGCAAATGCCGGTACTGGAAAGTTTGGATTACGAAACCGTGATGGAACGGTATTTGATCTATACCACGTGGCTTGCCAAGTTGTACGTTAACACCATGAATATCATTCACTACATGCACGATAAATATGCCTATGAGAAGATTCAAATGGCATTGCATGATACCGATGTACACCGTTTCATGGCATTCGGTATTGCCGGTCTTTCGGTGGTAACCGACTCGTTCAGCGCACTCAAGCACACCACCGTCACCCCGATACATGACGAAAACGGCTATATCGTGGACTTTAAGCGCTCCGGCGATTTCCCGAAATTCGGTAACGACGATGATCGCGTGGATCGGATCGCGCAGGAACTGACGCACGATTTCATTCACAAGTTGCGTCATGCAAAAACGTATCGCAACGCTGAGCACACATTGTCGGTGCTTACCATTACGTCCAACGTTATGTATGGCAAGCACACCGGTGCCACACCCGACGGGCGGAAAGCCGGCGCACCGTTTGCGCCGGGTGCTAACCCGCTTCATAACCGTGAAGAAAACGGGGCACTCGCTTCGCTCAACTCGGTTGCCAAAATCAGTTACGATGATTGCCGTGACGGTGTGTCCAACACGTTCTCTATCACCCCCGATGCACTTGGCAGAACGGAAGAAGAGCGAATTGACAACCTGGTAACCATTCTGGACGGTTACTTTGCCAAAGGTGCACACCACATCAATGTGAACGTGATGAACCGCGAAACGTTGCTCAAGGCATACGAGAATCCCGACGCGTATCCCAATTTGACTATTCGTGTTTCGGGTTACGCGGTACACTTCCACAAACTCTCCCGCGAACAACAACGCGAAGTGATAAGCCGCACGTTCCACTGTGCTTTGTGATATGACGGGACGTATTCATTCGATCCAATCACTCGGAACGGTTGACGGTCCCGGCGTGCGCTTTGTTGCTTTTTTGCAGGGCTGTCCTTTGCGTTGCTCGTGTTGTCATAATCCTGACACGTGGGACCTAAAAGGCGGAACGGAATACACCGCCTCGGCACTGGTAGACCGCGCCGAGGCGTTTCGCCCGTATTTTGGCGAGAAAGGCGGCATTACGCTTTCCGGCGGTGAACCGCTGATACAAGCCGAATTTGTCGGCGAAGTATTCCGCCTGTGCCAGGAGCGCGGTATTCACACCTGTCTGGATACGGCAGGCGTGTGTCTGGACACCGCCGTACGTAAAGCACTCACCCATTGTGACCGTATACTGTTGGATATCAAATATACCGAGGATGCGTTATATCGTGACCACGTGGGAATGCCGTTTGCACAAGTACTCACGTTTTTGAAATATGTCAATACGTGCGGTATTCCCACCACCTTACGGCAGGTGGTGATCCCCGGCATCAACGATACGGCCGAGAATCAAGAAGAACTGCGCCGCATCGCGCAAACGCATACGTGCGTGGATCACATTGAATTGTTGCCGTTTCGCAAGATCTGCCAGGTAAAATACGACGATTTGGGGATTCCCTTCCCCTTTTCCGACGTTCCCGAAGCCGATCCTACCGCCGTTCATCTTGCCGAGCAAGCGATCAACACATAAGGGTTAAGAATTTTCGTAAGAACGATAAAAAAGCAGTTGACAAAGCACTTTCAGTAGTGTTATAATAACGACTGCTATATGCGAGGATGCTGGAATAGGCAGACAGGCACGTTTGAGGTGCGTGTGTCGTTGACGTGTGGGTTCAAGTCCCATTCCTCGCACCAAAAAGAAAACGCCATTTGTCCACAAGACAAATGGCGTTTTCTTTTCAACTAAATCCGTCCTTTCGGACGGGTTTAATTCCCTCTACGCAGCAGATTTCATCGTGAGCATAAGCGAACGATTTCACTAACTACCGTGAAATCAGTAACTGTTCCAGCACATCATGAAAGCGGCGTACCATTCGGGTACGCCGCTTTTTATCTTATAATACGTAAAACACAATACAGATCAGGTGCAAGACACTGCCCAACAAGACAAACAAATGGAACACCCCGTGCATGTACCGCAACTTCGTGCCGAGTCCGTATAAAACGGCACCCACCGTATATGCGATCCCGCCGCCAAGCAACCACCACGTGCCGACACTGCCGATGGCGTGGAATACTGTTTTTGCCGCCAATAACACACACCATCCCATGCCGATATAACAGCACATGGAAAATACGGCATACTGTTTTAAGTCAATGGCGGTGAGCACGGTGGCGAGTGCCGCCAGACCCCATACCAGCCCAAACAACGTCCATGCCCAGCCGGGAGAAACCGGCCGAACGGCGCTGAGCAAGATCGGGGTGTATGTGCCCGCAATCAAAAAATAGATCGCACAATGGTCCAGCACTTGAAACACACGTTTCGCCACAGGGTGTTTTAATCCGTGATAAATACTGGACATGGTGTATAAAGCAATAAGCGATGTACCGTACACCGCGCCGCCCACCACGCCGATGCCATCCCCTTTCAGTGCCGAAACCAACACGCAGGCGACCAGAGCAAGCACACCGATCCCACCGCCCACAATGTGTGTAATCATGTGAAACCGTTCCTCACCCATGGTATAAAGCGGCAATGCACGGTCTTGTAATTTTGTTCGTGCCATATTGTCTGTCCCCTTTCGCTTACCAGTATGTCACACAACGGGGTATAGAATCAATCTACTCCTCAAAAAGCCGTATCTCGGATGGGTGGAGAGGGATTCTCCTGCCACAAAAAATTTTTTATGTCGTTTACACATCTGTCATATTTATATGGTATAATGAGGTAAATCGGCAAAAGCCGAAGTCCCCAATCAGGAGGAAATCGTATGCTGAAATTGCAAAACATTATAAAAGAATACCGCGCGGGTGAAGATACCGTGCAGGCGTTGCGCGGTGTGTCCACGGCTTTCCGTGAAAATGAATTTGTTGCCATACTCGGTCCATCCGGCTGCGGCAAAACCACACTGCTCAATATTATCGGTGGGTTGGATCAATACACCAGCGGTGATCTTATCATCAATGGTGTGTCCACCAAACAATACAGATCCTCGGATTGGGATACCTATCGCAACCATTCCATCGGCTTTGTATTTCAAAGTTACAACCTCATTCCGCACCAGTCGGTGCTCGCCAACGTGGAACTCTCCTTAACGTTAACGGGTGTAAGTCGTTCGGAACGCCGCGCACGTGCCAAAGCGGCATTGGAGAAAGTCGGACTTGGCGACCAACTGAGAAAAAAGCCGAACCAGATGTCCGGCGGTCAGATGCAACGTGTGGCGATCGCCCGCGCGCTCGTGAACAATCCTGACATTCTGCTTGCTGATGAACCGACGGGTGCATTGGATAGTGAAACCAGTGTGCAGATCATGGAGATCCTCAAAGAGATCGCCAAAGATAAACTCATCATCATGGTCACACACAATCCCGACCTTGCCCAAGAATATGCTTCGCGCACCATTCGGTTATTGGACGGACAGATCGTCAGTGATACCGATCCGTACGAACCCGAACCCGCGGTGGAAGAGCAACCCAAAACGCCTATGAAGCGGATGCGCAAACCGTCCATGTCATTCTTCACGGCCTTGTCGCTGTCACTCAACAACTTGATGACCAAAAAGGGTCGCACGTTCATGACATCGTTTGCGGGCAGTATCGGTATTATCGGTATTGCGCTCATTCTGGCACTGTCCAGCGGTTTGAATGCGTATATCAACAAAGTGGAAGAAGACACGCTGTCCAGTTACCCGATCGCGTTACAGGAATCCACCGTGGACATCAGTGATATGATCACCTCCATGATGGGCAACGCCGAAAATCAAACAGAGCATGAAAACGACAAGATCTATTCCAATAACATTATGACGGACATGATCGAATCGACCTTAACGGGTGTGTCCACCAATAACCTGGAAGCGTTTAAGGCTTACTTGGAAGAAACCGATAACCCCATCGCCGCATTATCCAGTGCGATCCAGTACACCTATTCCACCACAATGAACGTGTACAAAGCCGACACTGACGATGGCATTTACCAAGTCAATCCCGCTCAAGTGTTTGATAAAATGGGAATGCCCACCACACAAATGGATACTTCGGATTCCATGATGGCAGGTTCTCCCATGGCGTCCATGGCAAGCGGCAACGTGTGGCAGGAATTGCTGGATAACCCCGAACTTCTGAAAACGCAGTACGACGTGATTGCCGGTACCATGCCGACTTCCTATGACGAGATCGTGTTAATGGTGGACGAACACAATGAAGTGAGCGACTATACTCTCTATGCGTTAGGAATATTGGACGCCGCCGATTTAAAAGAAATGTTTGAAGCCGCCGTTAAGGGCGAAGAGATTCCCACGAAGCCCCTTACTAACTACACGTACGATGAAATTTTGTCATTGCGGTTCAAACTGCTTGTCAACACGGATTACTATGAAAAAGGCAAGAAAGGCAAGTGGACCGACCGCTCGGACGACGAAGTATACCTGCGCGAAAAATTGGAGGACGCCACCGAGTTGAAAGTGGTTGGCATTCTCCGCCCTGCCGAAGGGGCAACCGTATCGCAAACGGGCGGCACCATCGGTTACCGTGCCGATCTGATGCAGCACTTGGTCAACGAAGTAAACAAAAGTGAGATCGTGAAAGCGCAAAAGGACGATCCCGATACCGATATACTGACCGGTTTGCCGTTTGATGACGGCGAAGAGAAAACCGTTACCATGGCGGATATCCAAGCCTACATTGCCACCCGTCCTCCCGAAGAACAAGCACAGATCGGCGCTTCGATCCAACAGATGCAACAACAAGGCATGACCGAAGAACAGATCTGCGCCATGTTTGCAAAATCCATGAACCAAACGTCGGATGCAACGTATGACGGTAACCTGCTCAAATTCGGCGTTGCCGATCTGAATAAACCGAGCGGCATCAATATCTATCCCAAAGATTTTGCCGCCAAAGACGAGATCAGTGATCTCATCACCGCCTATAACGAAGGCGTGGACGAAGCGGATACCATCAGCTATACCGATTATGTCGGGCTCATGATGTCGTCCGTCACCACCATCATCAACGCCATTACCATCATTTTAATTGCGTTTGTGGCAATCTCACTGGTAGTGTCCTCCATCATGATCGGTATTATCACCTACATTTCGGTGCTGGAACGCACCAAAGAAATCGGTATTCTGCGCGCAATGGGTGCTTCCAAGCGCGATATTTCCCGTGTGTTCAATGCTGAAACCATGATCGTCGGCTTTACGGCAGGTGCACTGGGTATCGGTGTCACACTCTTACTGGTGTTGCTCGCCAATGCGATCATCTACCCGCTCACCGGCATCCCCAACGTGGCAGCTCTGCCGCTCAACGGTGCGGTTATCCTGGTGATTATCAGTATGGCACTTACCTTGATTGCCGGACTGATCCCCTCCCGTGTGGCAGCACGGAAAGATCCGGTCGTTGCCTTACGAACCGAATAATACCCAACACAAAAGCGGCGGGTCAAGCAAAT
>JAFSIB010000149.1 GCA_017440005.1 Clostridia bacterium | reverse complement strand
TTTGGCATTTTGGGTGTGGCAAACGATTTTATCCCCTTCTTTCTGGGGCAGGAATATCTGGGATCCATACCGATCCTCAAGATCATGAGCGTCTTACTGTTTTTGTCCTCCATGAACAGTTTGCTGGGTGTGCAGTTGTTGATCCCGCTCGGCAAAGAGAAGGTCTATACCATTGCGACCACGTGCGGCGCCAGTATCAGCGTGATCGGCAACTTGACATTGATCCCGTTTTTGGGCGTGTACGGTTCGTGCGTGGCGTGCATTGTGGCAGAGTGTACGGTGTTTGCTGTGTCGTATTGGCACTTGCGTGACATGTTTGATCTCAAACGCCTTTTGAAAGAAAATGCCGGCGTGATCGCGGGTTCCTTACTTATGTATGCCGTGGTTTGCGGTGTTGCGTTGGTGAACATGAACACCGTGTTGAAACTGGTGCTGGAGTTGGGCGGCGGTATGATCGTGTATGCCGCGGTGGTACTGCTTACCAAAAACCGGACCTGCTTTATGATTTTGGAAAAAGTGTCGGCTTTCCTTAAGAGAAAGGGTGCGTAATGCAAATGACGGTTAGTGTGATCATTCCGGTATACAACGTGGAACCGTATCTGGAACGGTGTCTGCAATCTGTGGAGAAGCAGACCTATCGGGATGCCGAAGTCATTATTGTCAACGACGGCAGTACGGATAACTCCTACCAAATCATTGACCGTTACGTGGCGCGCAACCCGCATTTCACGGCGTATACAACCGAAAACAGCGGTCTTGGCGGGGCGCGCAATTTCGGGCTCACCAAAGCAAGCGGTGAGTACGTGGTGTTTTTGGACAGTGATGATTACATTGCGGAAGACTGTCTGGAGAAATTTGTGACTGCCGCGCAGGCTCATGACAGCGATATCGTGGTATGCAACAGTTTTGACGTGCAAGAGGACGGCACCGTGATCGAGCGGAACGAAAACAACGTGTCCGATCAAACCGTTACGTTGTCCGATGCACCGCACATTCTGTTGAACCGTCCCTGTGCCTGGGCAAAAATGTACCGCCGTTCGTTGTTTGAGGGGTTGGGATACGTTGCCAGAGAATGGTATGAGGATCTGCGGCTGACCCCGAAACTGTATTTGCGCGCAAAATCTATTACATATATTGAAGATGCGCTGTTTTTCTACGTACAGCGCGCCGGTTCCATCATGAACAACGCCAAAGTGCTGCGGAATCTGGAGATTCTGGAAGCCTTTGACGATCTGATTGCGTATTTTAAAGCGCACGGTGCGTATGATCCGTTCAAGGCTGAATTGGAGTTTTTGGTGATCCAGCACTGCGCGGTTGCCGGTATGACGCGCGTTGCGGTGAGCAATGCACCCGAGCGGCACGAGGTGCTGCGAAAGATGCAGGCGTACGTGTCGCAGTTTGAAGGGTTGTATGAAAATCGGTACATTGCCACGATGAGTGCGAGCAAACGGTTGATCCTGCAACTGAACAAACGCCGTTTGTATTGGCTGACGGCATTGTGTATGAAACTGAAAAATACGATTGGTTGATCGGGGGGGGTGAACGGTATGGCAAATCCCAAAAGAATTATTATCCCTGCGGGGTATATGGGCTCCGGTTCGTCGGTGGTTACGGACTTAATGAGCGAGATCGAAGGCGTGGACACCAAAAGCGGTACGTTTGAGTTTGTATTTTTGCATTGCCCCAACGGTGTGTTCGATCTGGAAGATAAATTGCTGATTGGGAACAACGCGGTGCGCAGTGATGAAGCACTGCACTCGTTTGAGAAAACCATGAAGCAGTTGTACGATAAAAAGTATTGGTGGGTGGGTCATTACAACACCTATATCGGTAAAGAGTTTTGGCCGATCACTAAGGAGTACGTGAAACGGTTGACCGACGTGGAGAGTGATTTTTACTGGTACTATCAGGAAAACACCAACGCGCGCATGTTTTTGAAACTGTGCTTCAATCGGGCGCTGAAACTGCTCACGCTGAACCGCTATAAACCCAAAAAGGTGTTGGCGTATGAGCCGATGCGGTTATCGTTTGTCACCCCCGATGAATTTTACGCGGCATCCAAAGAGTATATCTACAAGTTGCTCAACTTGGCGGGGTATGCCAAAACCAGTACGGTATTTGACCAGTTATTATTGCCGTTTAACTTATTCCGTTTTGATAACTATTTTGACGAGGACGCGTACGTGTTTGTCATTGAGCGCGACCCGCGTGACGTGTTTATCAGCAACAAGTATTATTGGGCGAAAAACGGCGAATCGGTGCCGTACCCCACCGATGTGAAGGAATTTTGCAAATATTATCGGCGCTTGCGGGCGGTGGAACAACCGGCCGACTGTGAGCGGGTATGCCGTATTAAGTTTGAAGATATGATCTACCGATACGATGAAACGGTGGACGGGATCTTTGAAAAACTGGGTTGGGACAGAGCCACTCACGTGGCGCCCAAGACACGGTTTGATCCGGATAAATCGATCTTCAATACGCAGATGTTCCGCAAAAGCAAAGAGTACGAAGCGGAGTGCGCGTACATTGCGCAGGAACTGCCGGAATATTTGTATGACTTTCCGTATGAACTGACGCACGGGAATCAAGAGGTTTTTTAAACCGTAACGGAAAAATGAAGATAGGAATGTCACCATGAAAAAACACGTTTATATCACGGCGTTGCATTTGGCGCACGGCGGCGTGGAAATGGCGATCTCCCTGATGAGCAACGCCTTTGTCAAAAAAGGGTATGACGTGACCATTTTGGCGCTGTATAATCTGGGACAACCGGCGTATGCGATCTCGCCCGAAGTGAAAATTGAATATCTGACCGATGTACAGCCCAACCGTGAGGCGTTTGCGCGGGCGGTCAAAAGCAAAAACCCCGTGAAAATCCTCAAAGAGGGATTATACGCCGTTCGGGTATTGCGGCTGAAAAAGACGGCGCTTGTGCGCCGCATCAAACAGATCACGGACGGTATTATCGTATCCACCCGCAACGAACATTCGGTTCTTGTATCCCGTTACGGGCAAAAGCACGTGCTGAAGATCGCGCAGTTGCACCATGACCATTGTTTTGATAAGCGCTTGCTTGCCGACGTGAAGAAGCGGTATGACAACATTACGTATTTTACGTTGCTGACCGACGTGCTGACGCAGGAGATGCAACAGTTGTTGTCGGATGCGGGAAAACATACGCGGTGTGTCACCATGGAGAATTTTCTGGATGCGGATGCCCGATCTGTGGAGTTGGCGAACAAGGAAAAGTACGTGGTGGCGGTTGGCAGATTGCACCCTGTGAAAGGGTTTGACCGTTTGTTGCGCGTGTGGAAAGACACCGCAGCGGCGCATCCGGATTGGACGTTGCGCATTGTGGGCGGCGGCGAGGAAGAACAAGCGCTGGCGGCTCTTGCCAACGAGTTGGGTGTGCAGGATCGGGTTGAGTTTACCGGCGCGCTGGCTCACGATGAGGTGCTGGTGCAGATGACCAATGCTTCGGTATACGCGATGACTTCGTATTCCGAAGGGTTCCCCTTTGTGTTGATCGAAGCCATGTCCTGCGGGTTGCCGGTGGTGGCGTTTGACGTGCGTGTGGGACCGCGCGCGATCATCCGTGACGGCGTGGACGGCGTTTTGGTGAAAGATCATGACGAAGCAGCGTTTTGTAAGGCGCTCAGCACGTTGATGGATAACGAGGAACAGCGGGTTCAATACAGCCAAAAGGCACTGGAACGTGCAGAGGATTTCTCAGAGGAGAAGATCGTTTCAAAATGGATGGCACTGTTTGAACAGCAAGTGTGAGATGGAAAAAGGCTGTCGGAGTGAAAGCACTCCGACAGCCTTTTTGATAAGAGTGCGCGCGGGTGGGCAGTTTGTACCAAAAAAGCAGCAGGTGTATGGCAATACTTACAAAACACGAAGAAAAGCAGGCGAAAGGTTCGTGCAATTGTTGACAATTTTGGGGGGCGCGTGCTATACTTTAGATAGTTTTGATGGGGCCGTTTGTCAAAACGGATCATGAAAGGTAGGAGGAGAAATATGAAACGAAAACTTTCTGTGTTGGTAGTGCTGATTTTAGCATTATCCATCGTGTTCGCACTTCCGGTAAGCGCGGATGCGGTACCCGAGAACGGTTTCTATGAAGAGTACGGCGATTGGTATTTTTACCGCGACGGCGTCATGGTGACCGACGAAATTATTGAGTACAACGGCTATTTGTACGCATTTAACGACTGGGGCCGGATGTACGAAGATCAGCGCTTCGATCTTTACTCGGAGGAAGAGGAAGAGCGGCGTTATTACTGCGCAGGACCGGGAGGCGCTCTTTATGTGGAGAGCTGGTACTGGGATAAATGGAACGAGTGCTGGTATTATTACGGTGAAAACGGCATAGCACCGTACTACGAGTTCCTGACTGTTGAAGGTACGCAGTATTACTTTGAGTATGCCGGGCGCATGTTCACAGACGGTGCACGGCAAGTTTGGGATCCTGAAGAAGGGACTTATTTCTGGTACGCCTTTAACGAATACGGCGGATACGCGCCGTTGGACGTGAGTAAGGTCGGATGGGTAGAGTGCCAAGGCAACTGGTATTATGTGAAAACCGTTTATGAATACGGCGACGCGGACCTGGCGTGCAACGAGCTGTTCAATATTGACGGTAACAACTATTTGTTCGGCAACTACTATGCGATGGTAACCAATGAATTCGTTTGTGATGGAAGATATGACGAGGAAACCGAACAGTGGATCTATGATTATTATTATGCCAACGCGTACGGCATGCCGTACGTGGGTTGGCTCCAACCGTACGCCAACGAAACCGACCCCGACTTTGAGTATCGGAAAGATTGGTGGTTCTATTTTGGTGATGACGGTCGGGCGTATGAGGGATATCAGACCGTTAACGGAACGGATTATTATTTTGACTATGACGGTCAGATGCGTACGGATAGCTACGGCATCGAGGAATCCACCCCCACTTACGCCTGGGTGACCGATGAAAACGGTATCGCTTCGCGGACCGAACGCGGTTGGCTGAAATGGGACGACGATTTCCGTTATTTTGACGGTACGGATTGGGCAGACGGTTTGCAGGAAATTGACGGCAGTTACTACTATTTCCGGTACGAGAGAATGCTGGCTGATGGCGAGTACGATGGTTACCGCGCCAAAGCGGACGGCAGATTGTATCGGAACGAGTGGTATCAGAATGATAACGATGTTTGGTACTATTACGGTGCCGACTGCCGGAAAGTAACCGGCACCGTTGCGGACATTAACGGTGTGTACTATGCTTTTGGTGACTGGGGCGAAATGCTGACGGATTGCATCTGGGAAGAGGATCCCGGCAATACGTATATTTTGGATAAAAACGGTGTCGGCACACTGGTTACCGGTACTGGTTGGTACGCTGTGGAGGACCGCTGGGCGTATGCCGAAGACGGCGAACTGGTCTATGACGGCTGGAAGACCATTGATGGCAGCGAGTATTACTTTGACGGATATTATATCCGCACAAACACCTGCCTGTGGGGCGAATATCTGCTTGCTCCCGGCGGCCAAAAGATCAAAGACATCGGTTGGCACGTTGTGAACGGCGAGTATTACTACATCACGGATGCCAGCGGCGCGTTAGCGAACGGCTGGTATGCGGTGAACGGTCAGTATTATTATTTCTTCCCCTCTATGGCTCATAACACGGTGGTGGAAGATTATGACAACGGCTGCGTTTACGGATTTGATACCAACGGCGGCTATTTCCAGGTGACGGGTGACGGTTTTTATTCGTCCTGGATCGGCACCAAAATGTATATCAAAGACAGCAAACTGGTGACCGAGTCTTGGGAATACATCAACGGTAATTGGTATTACTTTGATGAATACGGTTATCGGACAGTTGGCCCCGCTGAAGTGGGTGAGGTCCTTTATCTGTTTGATGCTGACGGTAAATTGGTGTATGACAGTTGGTGCACCATTGACGGTGTTACGTTCCGTTCGGACGCTGCGGGTATGCCGTTGACCGGTTATCGGTATGTGGACGGTAAGTATTACCTGTTTACAGACTACGGTTCTTTACATAGCGGCGGGATCTTCAACTATGACGGTTACACCTATTTGCTGCACAATGACGGCAGTGTGTATGCGTACGAGTTTACGCCCTACACCTGGTACAACGTGGACGGCGAGTGGTATTACTACGCTGACGGGTATTTCCTGCGGGGCGAAGCCGCCACGATCGATGGGTATGAATACGCGTTTGAATATAACGGTTGCATGGTAACGGACGAATGGTGGTCCGGTGAGGATGCGGATGGCAACCATTATTCCGGCTATTACGACAATGCCGGTCACCGGTTGGTGAACACCTGGCGTTACACCCCCTACGGTTACAAGTATTACAATGAACACGGTGAAGATTACTATTGGGGTTATTACACCATTGACGGTACCGAGTATTGCTTCGAAGACAGCTATATGAAAGCGGGCACGTTTGTTCACGAGGGATACCTTGTATCCACCACCGGCGGCGGTGCGGTCATCAGCAAGACCCCGCTGTCTGACGGATGGACGTATTCCGACGGCAAGTTCCACTATGCGGTTGACAGCGACCGCTATTTCACCGGTTGGGTAGGCCCGTATTACGTACAAAACGGCGTCATGTGCTATTACGAAGTGGTACACGATGGCGGCAACCGTTACTTTATCGATGCAAACGGTCTGTACATCCACTCGGGTTGGTATAACCGGGGCATTGCGGAAGAACCGTTTTACCTCTATGCAAACGCCGACGGCACTTTGGCAAGAGGCTGGCAAACGATCGACGGTGTTCAGTACTATTTCGACAAGTCTGAATGTTTCATGTATGCCGACGGCATCTGGGAAATTGACGGCGAATACCATGAGTTTGCCGAAAGCGGCGCGTGGTTAGGCGCAGTCGAAGAGGAAGAGGGCCACAACGGCTATGCCAACGGCTGGGTGTATCTTGACGGTAAATACTACTATTCTTACAACGGTCAGTTCCTGCAAGGTTCGTACTATATTGATGGTGCCTGGTACTGCTTCGGCGGTTACTATGGCGATGAAATGGATCCCTATATGATTGCCGACCGGTATTATGACAACTTCTACTTCACAGCAAGCGGTGCCTGGTTTGAAGGTACCGGCTGGCAGATCATCGAAGGACATTACGTGTACTTTGACGAGAATTCTCGTGTACAAACCGGTTTGATCGATGTGTACGGTACGAAGTATTATATTACTTCCAAGTATATCAACGAGGACACCGAAGACGAGAAACGCATCTACTATATGGTATCCAACGGATACGTTATGTATGACGGCGTGCTGTATTACGCTTCCGCCGGCGGTGCGCTTTCCAAAGTGGCAAATCCGAACGGCTGGTACTGGGTTGAAAACCGGGATGGGTACGTATACTACAAAAACGGCACGCTGCTGTGTGACGGCGAGTACGTGGTAAACGGCACGGCTTACTACTTCTATGAAGACGGTCAGATGATGTCGGATGACTGGATCGGCGGCGCATATTACAGTGCTTCGGGTGCTAAATTGACCGGTACCGGCTGGTACTGGAGTGACAGCTATGATGCGTGGCTTTACGTGAACAACGGTAAACTGTACCGTGACGGTTTGTACTACATTAACGGTGTGGCTTACTACTTTACGTGGAATGGTTTTTGGGTATCGTAATCCCACACGATGACCTTCAAAACGGTGTCTGCGTTCGCTTGTATCACATAAGGCGAATGTGACACAAGGCACAAGATTTTCTTAAAAACTCCCGATAATGCGAAAGCATTATCGGGAGTTTTTTGTATGACTGTTGACAAAGAGATAAAAAGATGCTACAATAACCTTGCTCACGAAAACGCGAAAGGTGATGTTCATGAACATTCAAGAATTTGACGTGCTGAACGTTCTTGCCCACAGCGACTATGTGAATCAACGGAAATTGGCTGAACAAAGCGGTCATTCCATTGGGAAAATCAACAGCAGTATCAAGGAATTAACTGCCGAAGGGCTGTTGGATCCGCAGATGGTACTGACGAAAAAGGCACAAAAACTGTATGCGCAGCATAAAACCAAGAATGCGGTGATACTTGCCGCCGGTTTTGGTATGCGGATCGTGCCGATCAACACACAAACACCGAAGGGCTTAATTGAAATTCACGGGGAACCGCTGATTGAACGTCTGATCAAGCAGTTGAGGGAAGTCGGCGTTGAAAACATTTACATTGTGGTGGGCTTTTTAAAAGAAAGTTATGAGTATTTAATTGATAAATACGGCGTCAAACTGATCGTCAACGTACAATACGCGCAGAAAAACAATTTACATTCGCTGAATCTGGCGCGTAAGTTTTTGGATGACTGTTATATTGTGCCGTGTGATATCTGGTGTCGGGACAATCCGTTTAAAGAGGCGGAGTTTTATTCCTGGTATATGGTAAACGACCAAAAGGATCCGAGCAGTCTTGCCCGTGTGAACAAGAAAAAGGAATTGGTATTTGACGCTGTGGGCGGCAAAGGCAATACGATGGTGGGCATTGCGTATTTTACCGCAAAAGATGCCAAACTCTTGCGGGAAACCGTTGCCCGTCTTACGAAAAACCCGACGTTTGATCATGAGTTTTGGGAAGCGGCGTTGTACAACAACCCCAAACTGACGGTTGCCGCCCGTTTGTGTGATGCCGAAAGCACGGTGGATATTAACACGTATGAGCAGTTGCGGGATTTCGATATCACGTCCAATCAACTGAAAACGGATGCCATTTCGATCGTGTGTGACGCGTTGAACGTGAAAGCACAGGATATTACCGATATATCGGTTTCCAAAGCCGGCATGACGAATCGGTCGTTCTTGTTTAACTGCAAGGGTCAAAAATACATTATGCGCATCCCGGGCGAGGGGACGGATCAACTCATTAACCGCACCGAAGAGGCTGAGGTATATACCGTGATCCGTCAAGAAAACATTTGCGACCGTATTTTGTATATCAATCCCGAGAACGGGTATAAGATTACCGAATATTTAAACAATGCCAGAACGTGTAACACCGATTCCATTGAAGATCTGACGAAATGTATGAAGGTGTTGCGGGAGTTCCACGAAAAAGGGCTTACAGTCAAGCATTGTTTTGATATCTTTGAAAAGATAGACTTTTACGAATCGCTGTGGAACGGCGAAGAATCCGTTTTCAAAGATTACCGACAAACGAAAGCAAACGTACTCTCTCTCAAAGAGTACGTTGATACGCACAAGCTCCCTTACGTGTTGACGCACATTGATGCCAACGAAGATAACTTCTTGTTTGCCAAGGATAAAAACGGCAAGGAAAAGGTGTATCTGATCGACTGGGAATATGCGGCGATGCAGGATCCCCACGTGGATATTGCGATGTTCTGCATTTATTCCATGTATGAGCGGGATAAGGTGGAAGAACTCATCGACATTTATTTTGAAGGCAACTGTGACCGTGAAACCCGTATTAAGATTTACTGTTACATTGCGATGTGCGGACTTTTGTGGAGTAACTGGTGCGAATATAAGCGGCAGTTAGGTGTGGAGTTCGGCGAGTATTCGCTGGCGCAGTACCGCTTTGCAAAAGACTATTACAAGCTCGTTGTCCAAGAACTGGAACAAGCAGGAGGTGCGCTTTAATATGTATAAGGTACAGCGTGCCATCATTATGGCGGCAGGCATCGGCAAGCGTATGCAGCCCGTTACCAATACGATCCCGAAGCCGCTCGTTACCGTGAACGGAAAACGCATGATCGATACGGTGATCGAGGCACTTCATCAAAACGGCATTGAGGAAATTTATGTGGTTGTGGGGCACCTCAAAGAACAGTTTCGTGTGTTGGAAACCGAGTACCGCAACGTTACCCTGATCGAAAACCCGTATTACAACACGTGCAACAACATTTCCTCGCTGTACGTGGCGCGGGAACATTTAGAGGATGTGATGATCCTGGACGGTGACCAGATCATTTACAATCCGGATATTCTGAATCCGCAGTTTGAACGGTCGGGGTATAACGCTGTTTGGTGTGAGGGAAAAACAGACGAATGGCTGATGCAGGTTGAAAACGGGGTGGTCACCTCCTGCAGCCGCACGGGCGGCGAAAAGGGCTGGCAACTGTACAGTATTTCCCGTTGGAATAAGGCAGACGGCGAAAAACTGAAAAAGCATTTGGAAACGGAATTTGAGGACAAGCAAAACCGTCAGATCTATTGGGATGACGTTGCCATGTTCTGTTATGCGGATGAGTACCGTCTGGGCATTGTTGAAATGCAAAAGACCGACATTGTGGAGATCGATAACTTAAGCGAACTGGCAGAGATCGACGCGCGTTACCAAAAATACTTGTAAAGGGTGGCAGTTATGGAACAAAGCAAGAAAAAGTTAAGCAAAGAGATCGACTGGGCGATCACGTTAGTGCCGTTGTGTATCATTGTGGGGTTAAGCCTGTTGTTTTTCTTGTTGCCTGAGCAATCCAACAATATTATCAACAACATTCGCTTCTTTTTGGGCGACACGATGGGTTCTTATTATCTGGTGATTGGGTTGGGTATCTTCCTTTTCTCGATCTTTATCGCTTGCTCGAAATACGGTAAAATTGTTTTGGGCGGTCAACATGAGAAACCGAAGTATTCTTTCTTTGCGTGGGGTTCGATGATGTTTACCGCAGGTCTTGCGGCGGATATTTTGTTCTATTCTTTTTCGGAGTGGATTTTATATGCCACAGACCCGCATATAGCGGAACTGGGCAGTATTCAGAAATGGGCAAGCGTTTATCCGATCTTTCACTGGAGTCTTATTCCGTGGGCGTTTTACCTTGTGTTAGCGGTTGCTTTTGGTTTTATGCTTCACGTGCGCAAACGGGAAAAACAAAAGTATTCGGAAGCCTGCCGTCCGATCCTGGGCAAACATACCGACGGTATTTTGGGCAGAATCATTGATCTTTTGGCGGTATTTGCGTTGCTTGCCGGAACAGCAACCACTTTCACCTTGGCAACGCCGCTGATGGCACGGATCATTAACGAGCTTTTCGGCGTTCAACTGAATACGACCGTCGTGACGATCGTGATTTTGCTGGTAACCTGTGTGGTATATACGTATTCGTTGCTGAAAGGGTTTAAGGGAATCAAGTTCCTTGCCAACAGTTGTGTGTGGCTGTTCTTTGGATTGCTCGCCTTTGTGCTTCTGTTCAGCGGTGACGCGAAGTATATCATTGAAACCGGTATTTCGTCCCTGGGAACCATGGCTCAGAATTTCTTTGAGCTTTCTACGTATACCGATCCGGGACGCACCACGTCTTTCCCGCAGAACTGGACCATCTTCTACTGGGCTTACTGGATGGTATGGTGTGTGGCAGCGCCTTTCTTTATCGGCAGCATTTCCAAAGGCAGAACGATCCGTCAGACCATTCTGGGCGGTTACGCTTTTGGTGTTGGCTCTACCATTTTAAGTTTTATTATTCTTGGCAACTATTCGCTCGGCCAGCAGGTTTCGGGAGCGGCAGATTTTATTGCCATCTACAACGAAACAGGCGATCTGTACGAAATCATTGTTCAGATCATCAATACCTTACCGGTTGCGCCTTTGGTGCTGGCGATCGTTTTGATTACGATGATGATGTTCTATGCTACGTCTTTTGATTCGATCGCTCTGATCGCTTCCTGCTACAGCTACAAGAAGTTGGGACAGAATGAATCACCTTCTAAATGGATCCAATTTATGTGGTGCGTATTGCTGATTCTGTTGCCGATCGCATTGATCTTCTCGGAAAGTTCCATGAGCAACTTGCAGTCGGTCAGTATTATCGCCGCATTCCCGATCGGCATCGTTATGATTCTGATCGTGGCAAGCTTTGTGAAGGACGCCAAAAAGCATCTGGCTGAAACAACTTCCGCCAAAGCAGTGCCGACGATCCAAGAGGAAAACGCAGAAGAATAAGTGTACGTATAAAAACCTCCCATTTAACGTTAAAATGGGAGGCTTTTGCTTGTGCCTTAGACCTTGCAAAAGCAGACGGGACATGCTATACTGTATATGTATGTATTGTAAAACAAAACCGATAGAAGGGCAAACCGATGAACAAGGTATTTAAAATTTCCAATGGGATAGTGGGAACCGTTTTTGCGCTGATCCTCAGTTGGGTGTTACTGTTGGTGTGCTTTTTTGGTACGGGACCTGATTACGCCTGCAAAAAAACGTTTTTATTATCCAATCCCGTTTTAATCCTTTTGGGGCTTTTGGCGGTAGGGCTTACGTGCTTTGCGGTGCATAAATACTATCAAAATCTGGAAGAGTTTTTGCGTGTTTACGGCAATAAGACGGTATGGGTGTTGCTTGCGGTCTTTGTGGTGACCCAGATCTATGCCTGTTATAACTATTACTTCATTACAGGCTGGGACGTGGAATATATCATGCAAACGTCCGAGAGTCTTGCGTACAATGAATACGAAAATATCCCGCACGCATATTTTTCCACCTATCCCAACAACATTTTGTTGTGTGTACTGTTTTCTTTGATCTTGCGCGTTGAGGCGTTGTTTGGCATCACCGGTATGGACACCGCTGTGTTGGGCATCATTGTGTTTCAGATTCTGATTACCGCGTTCATTTCCTATCTGGTGTACAAATTCGTGTTGGAGTTTTCTCATTCCCACACGTGCGCTTTCGGCGTTTGGCTTGTGTATATGGGGTATATCGGTATGAGCCCCTGGAAGATCATACCGTATTCCGACTCCACGGGTCTGCTGTTC